>CAZQXY010000102.1:0-7195 GCA_964597455.1 uncultured Desulfovibrionaceae bacterium | reverse complement strand
AAAGTATTCCGGGAGGCATAACAGTTGGAAATCATTATTAAAATCGGAGAAGAAATAGAGCTTTACGCAGAACTGAATGACACCGATACAGCTTACAAAATATCTGAAGCGTTGCCTATAGAGGGTAGGGGGAGCACCTGGGGGAAAGAAATATACTTTTCTACTCCAGTTAAAACGTCGCTTGAGGAGAGTGCCAGGGAGGTATTAGAAGCAGGCGAGCTCGGCTACTGGCCGAATATGCAGGCCTTTTGTATTTTCTATGGTCCGACGCCCGCCAGCAAGGGGTGCGAGATCAGGGCGGCCGGCCCTGTCAATGTTTTTGGAAAGGTAAAGGGCGACCTTGCTCCTTTACAAGGTATTAGCGGATCAGTAAACGTTGTGGTAGAGAAAAGCCAGCATAACCGTTGAACCACCTAGAACACCTGTAACTATCGTGAGACCGCTGGCCCAGGCCGGAAGGGCCGGTCGTTTCCCGTCCTGATAGAGATAGGTAGCGCTGCCGGCCAGACGCCGCTGGCCGAACTGGAACGGGAACGCCTTTTTAAGATTGTTGATAGCACCGAGCGGCACAGGGCTACCTCGATTAGTTTCTTTTTGTTCATGCCTTTGTAAGAGATAATGAGATAACGGGAGGGCGTGTTTGTGCTGCCGGAAAAAATTGAAGCCGAATATACCAATAGAACCAGGCAGGTAAGCTCTTTCATCGTGATGGATGTATTGGAAAAAGCACAAGAAATGGAAGCCTGCGGTGAAGATATTGTTCACCTGGAAATTGGGGAACCTGATTTTGACACCCCACAGCCGGTGAAAGATGCTGCCTTGCAAGCATTGAGTTCGGGAGATACCCACTATACCCACAGTTTGGGCAAATTGGTATTGCGGGAGGCAATTGCCGGCTTTTACGAGCGCAAATACGGGGTTGAATTGTCTCCGGAGCAAATTATTGTCACCTCTGGTTCTTCTCCCGGGATGCTGCTCATCTTTTCTGTATTAATAGAGCGCGGGGATGAGGTAATTCTTCCTGATCCGCACTACGCCTGCTATCCCAATTTTGTCCGCTACCTGAAGGGCAGACCCGTTTATATTCCGGTGCGGGGAGAGAACGGTTTTAAGTACCGCCCCGATGATATAAAAAAAGCGGCCAACACCAAGACGGCATTCCTGATGCTCAATTCTCCTGCCAACCCTACAGGCTCTGTCTATAACAGCCGTGAGCTGCAAGAGTTGGCAGCGTTAGACCAGATAATTGTCTCAGACGAAGTATACGCAGGGCTTGTTTACGGGGAAGAGCAGCATACCATTTTGGAATATACAAGGAAGGCCTTTGTTATCGGCGGGTTCTCCAAGATTTATGCCATGACCGGATGGCGCCTGGGTTATGTAATCGCGCCACCTGAATATATCCGCCCCATGCAAAAGCTCCAGCAAAACCTTTTCATCTGTGCCGCATCTTTTGCTCAGGAGGCTGCTGTTACTGCTTTGACCTGCTGTGATCGGCATGTAGCTTCAATGGTGGAGGTTTATGATTGCCGCCGCCGCTATTTGCTTAACCGTTTGAAAAAAGCAGGTATTGCACCCCCCGTAGATCCCAAGGGGGCTTTTTATGTTCTTGCCGATGTGCGCAAATATACTGCAGATTCTCTCGCTTTTGCCTTTGAAATTCTGGAAAAGGCAAAAGTTGCCGCGACCCCGGGGATAGATTTTGGCCAAAACGGGGAAGGCTACCTGCGACTCTCCTATGCCAATTCCTTGGAAAAAATTGAGGAAGGGATGAACCGTCTGGAAAACTACCTTTACAGCTTAAGATAGCCAATACAGTTAAAGAAAGTCGAGCATCGCCTCGTAAAATCTGTAGATAGATTTATGATGGAATGGAGGAGTATTTTGGTCGATAAGATACTATTATTTCTCCACGGCCGGAGAGAAGGTTAAACGCCATTTCTCAACATATCTAGCAAGATTATTTACTTTGAAATATTAATCTGGTAAAATATAAAGCGTTGATTAAAAAAAATATAGAGAAAACGGGGGTATCAGAAGTATGGGTAAAAAAGTAGTGTTATTGTTGATGGCACTGATGTTGGTGTTCAGCATGGCGGCGTGTACTTCAGGTGATCCTGCCGGCTCAACCGATCCAAATGGAGCGGGCGAGGCCAACGGGGAGGGCGAGGAAAATGGTGCAAATGGAGAGGGCGAAGCTGTTGAGCCCGGTGACATCGCTTCTTTAACGGTGGCGGAAGGAAAATTTACCGTAGGGTTTGACCAGGGCTTCCCTCCCATGGGGTTCATAGGAGATGACGGTGAGTTTACTGGATTTGATCTGGATTTGGCGGCAGAAGTTGCCGATCGCCTGGGGCTGGAACTTGCATATCAGCCGATTGCCTGGGATGCGAAGGATATGGAGCTCTCCAGTAAAAACATTGATTGTATCTGGAACGGATTTACGATCAATGGACGCGAAGACGGATATACCTGGACCGATCCTTATATGTCAAATAACCAGGTGTTTGTGGTTAGGGCTGATTCGGGGATATCATCATTAGCTGATTTAGCGGGTAAAACAGTGCTTGTCCAGGCGGATTCCAGCGCTGAAGCTGCGTTAGCGGACAGACCTGACCTGGTGGATACTTTTGGCGATTACTTAACCGCCTCCGATTATAACATTGCTTTGATGGACCTCGAATCGGGCGCGGTAGATGTAGTGGCTATGGATGATACAATGGCAAACTTTCATATTGAGTCCAGAGAAAAAGACTTTGTTGTCCTGGAAGAAAAGCTGGCGGCAGAGGATTACGGCGTAGGTTTCTTGCTGGGGAACGAAGCGTTAAGAGATGTAGTCCAGGCCACACTGGAAGAAATGGCTGCCGACGGCAAGATGGCGGAAATCTCCAATGAATGGTTTGGCAAGGATATCACCACAATCGGGAAATAGTAAGAAGCATTGTGCAGAATAAGTATTATGCAGGTTTTTCCGGAAGAAAAGGGCTGTCTCCTGATGCGATAGCCCTTTCTTTCTGGTTCTTGCCGGCGTGGATGGGGGCGCTGCGTTGGAGTGGCAGTTATTGTTATTAAAATTAAGCGAAGGCATGCTGGTGTCGGTAGAGATCTTTACGCTAACACTGCTTTTTTCTCTTCCGCTGGGGCTTTTTGTCTCCTTTGGACGCATGTCAAAAAATCCGCTTTTAAGAAATACCATGAAAATTTATATTTCCATCATGCGCGGAACCCCTTTGATGCTTCAGTTAATGGTGGTTTATTTCGGGCCTTTTTTTATCTTCAGGATGTCAACACCGGACCGCTTTTTAGCTGTTATCATTGGATTTGTCTTTAACTATGCAGCATATTTTGCGGAGATCTATCGTGCCGGAATCGAATCCATGCCGGTTGGTCAGTATGAGGCTGCAAAAGTACTGGGCTACAATAAAGCCCAGACCTTTTTAAAAATAATCCTGCCGCAGGTCGTCAAGCGTATCCTTCCCCCGGTTACAAATGAGGTTATTACCCTGGTCAAGGATACCTCGCTGGCTTTTGTGATCTCTGTTTCGGAGATGTTCACCCTGGCAAAGGCTATCGCCTCCGCTCAGAGATCGGTGATACCCTATGTTGCAGCGGGTATTTTTTATTATGTCTTTAATTTTATTGTTGCATATGTCATGGAATGGGTAGAAAATAAATTCAGCTATTTTAGATAGCCCGGAGGATTGCCATCATTATGAAATTATTGGAAATAAAAAACTTAAGAAAGACCTTTGGCGATCTTGAGGTGATTAAAGATATTTCCCTGGACGTCAGGCAGGGGCAGGTTGTTGCCATTATCGGCCCCTCGGGCTCGGGCAAGTCTACTCTGCTTAGATGTGCAACGATGCTGGAGGCAATGGACTCGGGCGAGTTGATTTATTTAGGGGAGCATGCTGTCAAGACAGGGGCGGATGGAAAAGCGGTTTATGCCCCTGCCAGGCAACTGCGGAAAATTCAGGGTTATTATGGCCTGGTCTTTCAAAACTTCAACCTCTTTCCTCACTATTCCGTCATAAAAAATATAATCGATGCCCCGATCTCCGTGCAAAAAAAGAGCAAGGCCGAGGCTTTGCAGATCGGACGGGAATTAATGAAGAAGATGGCCCTGTCCGATAAAGAAAATGCTTACCCCTACCAGTTGTCGGGGGGGCAGCAGCAGCGGGTTTCCATCGCCAGGGCGCTGGCCTTGAGCCCGAAGGTGCTCTTTTTTGATGAGCCGACTTCTGCCCTGGACCCGGAGCTTACGGGAGAGATCCTCAAGGTGATCAGGGACCTGGCTGCAGAGCAGATGACAATGGTCATTGTAACCCACGAAATGAGCTTTGCCAGGGATGTGGCCGATCATATCATTTTTATGGATGAAGGTGTTATAGTCGAGGAAGGGCCGCCGGAGAAAGTGCTCAACGACCCCCAAAACGAACGCACCAGGGCATTTTTAAGCAGGTTTGAAAGATAATACGCTAATACGGGAAATATTGTATTAGGGAATGCGGGAGTGTGTTTAAGGGCAGCAGGGGGCTTCCTCACGGTCATTAAACATTAAAACGGCCATTAAACATTAAAGCGGAAGCTGATTATATCGCCGTCCCGGACCGGGTATTCTTTTCCCTCCAGGCGAAAGAGGCCCTTCTCCCTGACTGCTGCAGTGCTGCCCAGCCTGTAAAGGTCATTGTAATGGAAGACCTCCGCCCGGATAAAACCGCGCTCTATGTCGGAATGGATCTTACCGGCCGCTTTTTTGGCTGTTGTGCCCTCCCGGATTGTCCAGGCTTTCACTTCATCATCCCCTACGGTGAAAAAGGAAATGAGGCCCAGGTGCCTGTACGCGGCACGGGCAAGGCGGGATATGCCTGATTCCTGCAGTTGCAGGTCCTTCAAGAACTCTGTCCGCTCTTCCGGCTGGAGCCGGCTGATTTCCATTTCTATCTGTGCGCAGATCTCGATCAGGGCGATCCCTTTATCTGCAGCAAAGGAGATGACCTTTTCCCGTTCGGGATAATCTCCCGCGGCAAGCTGATGCTCGCCAATATTCAGGGCAACCAGGAGAGGTTTTTCTGTAAGAAAGTTATATTCCGCCAGTATCGACTGCTCTTCCTCGCCAAGGCTAATACCGCTCAACGGTTTTTCTTCCTCTAGAAGGGAGAGGATTTCCTTGAGCAATGCAAGCTGGGACGCGGCATTTTTGGGCGTTTTTTTTGCTTCATTAATGCGCTTTATCCGGGTTTCTACCAGGCCCATATCGGCGAGCAGCAGCTCTGCCTGAAAATCTTGCAGCTCTTTCAAAGGAGCGGGGTTGCCGGCGGCTGCGTTAACCATCTCCGTTTGGAAGGCACGCACCACCTGTACCAGCACATCCGAACTTCGGACCTCATCGAGCAATCTGGCCGCGGCGGCCGGTGTGCCGTTTTCAGAGCTTACTCCCGGAATGTCTTTAAACTGTATCTGCGCGTAGGTGGTCTTACGCGGTTTAAATAATATTGAAAGAAAATCGATGCGTGGATCCGGTACCCCGGTGCTGCCCGGATGTACTTCCATGCTGCTCTCTAACCCTGTTGCGTATTCCGATTCTGTCAACAAATTAAAAAATGTGGTCTTTCCTCCGAGGGGTGCTCCTGCCAGCCCTATCTGCAATTTCTGCTCATCTCCTGTTAGGTATTAATTCATCAGAGTTACATATTATTCAACCAGAAGATTTTAGCATACTTTTTCCACAAAAGAAACAGGCCTTAAAAACCAATAAAAGACAGGGCTGAAAAGGTTTTTTAAAGAATATGATTATAATGGGGAAAGCCCAGGTGTGAAAAATTTTCCTGTAGCCAAAGATTTTGAAAAAATAAAGGGTTGAAAGAAAGTAAAATATTTGTTATGATTGGAATACAATTTAGTATAACAAATTTCTTGTAAGCCAGAGAAAATTACTATTTTCCCCGCTACTTTTCCCGTTATGGGAAAACCCAACTTTTTTCGTGGAATCAATTCGATTATTTTTAATAATTTAATGTAGGCAGGGTTACACATGAAAAAACTGTTTTCTATCGGTGAAATTTCCGGAATATTCAATGTTCCGGTGGCAACGCTGCGTTATTACGATGAAATCGACCTGTTCAAGCCTTTCAAAACGGATCCGCACAACGGATATCGTTATTATTCCCTTAGCCAATTTGAAAGGCTGAGCAAAATCAGATATTTAAGGCAAATGGGGGTGCCCCTGAAAGAAACTAGAAATATTTGTGAAAAGATGACTCCGGAAAATTACTTGCAGTTTTTAAAAAAACAACATGAGAGTGCAGTTAAAGAATATAACAAATTGCAAACCGTGATCAACAAATTTACCCGGCGCATTGAAGAAATTGAAGAAGCCCGCAGTTGTAAAGATTTAGAGGTAATCAGGATCGAACACCTCAAGGAAAGAAAAGTTTTGCGCCTGCATGAGAGGATTACATCGAGGTCGGAACTGGAGCTGGCTATCCGCAAACTGGAGAAAATGGCTAATGCTTGTCTAGAAAAAGTAGGTTTAACTGTTTCATTGACTGATTTGAATAGGCGTTATTTTAAAGATTATAATTCAATCTTTGTTATGCCTGAAGATAGCCCGGCAGGGACAAAAATGAATGATGCACTGCCTGCCGGAGAATATGTTTGCATTTATAACAGGAAAAAGCATGCTGAATCCCCCCCCTATTATGAAAAATTATTAAAATATATTCAGGAAAGACAATATATTGCATGCGGTGATTCAACAAGGTTTATTTTTATTGATCGAACCATTACTCTCGATCGAAGAAGCTACTTGGCTGAAATACAAATCCCCGTTAAAAAACGAAAATAAAAACCCTACCCCAAAACAACCCGGGATTTTTCATTACGCATAACGCCAAAACGCAAAGAATAACTATTTGCAAGGTTTTATAAATTGTTGCAAGGCACAATATTTGATATAGTAATTCTTTGGTGGCAAGGGCAAAGTATTTTAAAATTGTATATTGACCCTCAAGTTACTTGAGGGTTTATAATTTTATTGGATACGTATATAATAATTGTTCTTATGAACGGTGGTGGTACAAATAATTGAAGTCTCTACGAAAGAAGGCATGATTTTTAATGTGCAACATTATTCGATTCACGATGGGCCTGGTATTCGAACCACGGTATTTATAAAAGGTTGTCCTTTAAGGTG
>CAZQXY010000101.1:3262-7210 GCA_964597455.1 uncultured Desulfovibrionaceae bacterium | reverse complement strand
GCCCCTGTGGCGGGATGACGACGTGGTTTTTCCCCTGCGTCCGGAGAAGGTAATCCTTCAAGGTGAGGAGCACCCGGTGAGTGGTACGGTGCGGGTTGTTCTCAGGCTGGATCCTAAATGGGGTAGTGGTGCGGACGGTAGCGAAGGGGGCAGGGATAAAGTTT
The DNA here is from genome assembly GCA_964597455.1 of uncultured Desulfovibrionaceae bacterium. Taxonomy (GTDB): domain Bacteria; phylum Bacillota; class Dethiobacteria; order DTU022; family UBA8154; genus DUQX01. The sequence continues at coordinate 7,046 of CAZQXY010000101.1, read as the reverse complement.
TCCCTGTTTTATCCTACGGCCAGAAAGTATCCCTGGAGGGTATGCTCTATGAGCCGCAAGCAAGACGCAACCCCGGTGGTTTTGCTTATCGTTCTTTTCTGGAAACGCAGGGGATGGCAGCTGCTTTTTATGGACAGGCTTCTGATTTATCTTCGCTGGGGGTTTCTCCCGAGCTTTCACGTTTTCGGCGCACTGCCCTGCAGGTAAAAGAGAAAATGACCGGCGTGTTAAAGGCTTATCTGCCGCAAAGGGAAGGCAGCTTGCTCGTAGGAATGCTTTTCGGCGAGCGAAGAACGCTGGACCCGGATACTGAACGTATTTTCAGGGCTTCGGGTGTTTCGCATTTACTGGCTGTATCAGGTTTGCATGTGGGGCTGATAGCGGCATTTATTATTTACGTTGCCAAAAGAGCCGGGCTTAGAGGATGGCAGGCCTTTCTTTTTTCAGCGCTGTTTCTTTTTGCCTATATTTATATCTGTGGTTGTCAGCCGGCCACGCTGAGAGCTTTTGTGATGATCCTCATGGCTATGGGGGCTGTTCAATTAGGACGGAGCAATGATCTCCCAACCGCTATTGCCGCGTCTGCGTTGGTTATTCTGGTTTACAACCCCCTTCTTCTATTTACCGTTGGTTTTCAGCTTTCTTATGCGGCAACGTTCTCTCTCATTACCTTTACCCCTGTCTTAACAGAAAAAATATCCTTATTAATATCCTTATTGTTCAGCCGGACAGTTGCTTTTGTATCTCCGGCGAGGATAAAAAGTATTTCTTCTCTGGCAGCTGTTACTCTGGCGGCACAGCTGGGTGTTGTTCCCCTTACTGCATTTTATTTTAGGGAAATATCCCTTATAGCTCTTTTTCCCAATATGCTCATTTTACCCGTAATGTCAGCGGTGTTGAGCGTTGGTCTTGCTGCAGCCTTGTTAGGTTTATTAATTCCGCTGGCGGGTTCGTTGCTAAATCTGGCCAACTATCCTCTTTTGGCTTATATTTTACTGATTGCCGGGGAAATGGGTTCCCTGCCTTTTGCATACCGGGGAGTATATCCTCCCCGGATTTTTGAAATGATCTTATATTATCTTTTGTTGCTGCTGCTCGGCGGCGGGTGGAAGCTGCTGCTTCCATTAATCACAAGAGTTAGACAGCGTTTCCGCCCTTTTCATTTTCTGGTATTGCTTTTAGTTCTGGCACTTATTTTGACATGGTCCGGTCTGCCGGGAAAAGCCGCGGACCAGTTGGAGATTGTTTTTTTGGATGTGGGACAGGGGGATGCTATTTTTATCCATACCCCCGGAGGACAAAATATTTTAATAGACGGTGGGGGATATCCTGTTTATAGAGGAGATATCGATGCACCGGGACGTTATGTCGTGGTGCCTTTTCTGGAGTACCGACGGATTAAAAAACTGGATCTGGTCGTCATCAGTCATACACACGAGGATCATTACGGGGGGTTGCTGGCCGTTTTGGATAAATTTCCGGTAGAAATGCTGGTAACAAATGCAGATAAGACAGAATCGTCTGCCTACCGGAAACTGTTAGCCCTGGCCGAAACAAAGAATATTTCCCGGGAAATTGTCGAAAAAGGGGATACAATCCGGTTAGGGAACGGCATTAATATTGATGTTCTTGGTCCTCCTGCAGAGCTTTTCAGCGGGGCAACCAGCGATGCCAATAATAATTCGCTGGTTTTGTATCTCCGTTACAGGAAAGCAGGCGCTCTTTTTACGGGGGATATTGAAGCGGAAGCGGTGGATTACCTTTTAAAAGAAGGACTGCTGCCGGAATGCCGGCTTTTAAAGGCACCGCATCATGGCGGCTGCCTTGACAATCTTCAAGAGCTTCTTGACCGTGTTTCCCCTCATACGGTTGTTATCTCTGTTGGGAATAATTCCTTTGGTCACCCGCATCCAGATGTTCTCAGCACCCTGCAGGAATACAATGTGCATCTATACAGGACTGATCTTCACGGAGCCGTTACCATAAAAACTGACGGCTATAACTTTGAGAGGCCCACTGTGCTGCTTCCCCCCTCTTATACCTTACAAGACAATATCTGCCTTTACCCTCCTTTGCCTTCCTTTAGCTTTTTGCCGCACAACCCTTGAAACATCCATTATTAAGTTGCCCTGATCGCCCCGGAAATGAGATTGATACATAGAAATTTTTATGTTATACTAATTATGAGAATTGCAAACATTGATAATTAAGCTCATTATTTATATTATTGTAAGAAAACTGCATCGAAGGCTAACCGCAGGCTTATGACGCAAATTTATAAGATATCTTTTTATATTTGCTTGTTAATCGATTTGCCGAGGTGGGGAAGAACCTATGAAAATTAAAGGGACTGTTGATTTAACTGGATTAACGGGATTACTAGATTGCTCTAGTGATGGTTTCTTTATCTCTGATGCTAAAGGGATGCTTCTTTATTGTAATCCAGTAACCAATCCCTTGATGGGGATCAATATGGTCAAGTATAAAAGCCTGGATAATTTGTTAAAGAAGAATTTAATTAATAGATCTACAGCCATGGAGGCTATTCAAAAAAAGGGCATGGTGACCGGAGAAGTTAAAAGTGTTGCAGGCAGCAGTGTAATCGCAGCCTCAGCACCCGTTTTTGATTCCAAAGGGTCTTTGGACTGTATTATCTGCAATCTCAGGGATAATGCCATATTTGCCGATAATAAAAAATACTATTCTCCATACCAGGACAGAAATATTCAATTGGAAAGCACCTATAAAATTTTACATATAAATGATGAGAACTATGACTATGAACTGGTGTATGGCAGTAATGTCATGGAGAAAATAATAGCTCTGACGGTTAATTTGAGCAAAGTTGAATCCACGGTGTTGCTTTATGGTGAAACAGGCGTGGGGAAGGAATTGATTGCGCACCTTATTCACAATCGCAGTGAAAGAAAAGAAGAGCCTTTTGTTAAAATAAACTGTGCCTCCATACCAGCTAACCTTTTTGAATCTGAACTTTTTGGTTATGAGCCGGGTTCGTTTACCGGAGCCTTAAAAAAAGGCAAGAAAGGGTATTTTGAACTTGCCCACAAGGGAACCCTTTTCCTTGACGAGGTAGCTGAATTGTCAATGGAAATACAACCCAAGTTATTAAACGTATTGCAGGATAAGAAATTATTCAGGGTTGGAGGTACAGAAGCCAGGCCTGTAGATGTCCGTATTGTTACGGCAACGAACAGGGATCTCCAGGAAATGGTAAAGGAGGGCAAATTTCGTGAAGATTTATACTACCGCCTTAATGTTATTCCCGTAGAAATCCCCCCTCTTCGAAACCGTATGGTTGAAATACCCATGTTTTTTTCTTATTTTAAAAACAAATTTCAGCGAAAACATGCCCTTAAAAATAAAGAAGTAAGCCCGGAGCTTATCAAACATTTATACTGGTACCCCTGGCCGGGGAATGTAAGGGAGCTGGCCAACTTGGTTGAACGGTTGTTAATTATGTCCAGCGATAATGTTATCAAAATAACAGATCTTCCTCTCCAGTATCTTTATTTTTCTGAGACCAGAGATCGATTTACAGTTCATGAAATTGCTCCTCTGAAAGAAATGACCAGGGAATTTGAGATGACCGTAATTAGCAAGGCCATGAAACAGAGCAAAAATCAGAGAGAAGCGGCAAAAATGCTTGGTATTAGTTTTTCCAGCCTTTCAAGAAAATTGAAAGATTAAAACCTTAGTTTGTAGATATTTTTCTTACAATAAGCTTTGATGATACAAGCCCGCAGGGTTTACCCCGCGGGCTTGT
>CAZQXY010000101.1:0-3162 GCA_964597455.1 uncultured Desulfovibrionaceae bacterium | reverse complement strand
TTCTTACAATAAGCTTTGATGATACAAGCCCGCAGGGTTTACCCCGCGGGCTTGTATCATATCTGAGATATTCAATTATGCAACTAATTTGTTGTAAAATTTCAGAAGTGAATACATTTTATCTTATTCCGGCGGGCGCCTGATGCCTGATATATTATTAATTTCGTCGCTATGGCCTTTCGTTAGAGGGGCAACCTAATTGGCATAAGTTTTGCATCAATAACAATATAGCATTGGATAATAATCAAATAGTTGCGATAATTTAAAGTTGTGGACCCGGTTAAAGTATTAAGATATTTATATCGAAAAGAAATATTTTAAATATCAACCAATTTTACCAATCAACCAATGTTACCAATGTTACGAAAGAAGGTGAGAGTTGACGTGAGCTATTATTTAATCAGGTTATTGTTTATTATCAGGAGTTTTGAGGCTGAATAACGGTAATTGAGGCGTGTCGCATCAAAGGATATCATTATTACGGCCCGCAAAAAAATAACAATTATCTATATTTGAAAGTGGAGGTTAACATGGAAAAGACTAATTTTTTTAATGTAGCGGATTATTTCCTGGATCGGAACATACGGCAAGGGCGGGGTCACAAGACAGCTATTTACACTGATAAGCGCTGTTTCACTTACAACGAAATACAGGAAATGGCCAATAAGACCGGTAATGCATTGCGCAATCTTGGCCTGGGCATTGATGACCGCTTGATGATGCTGATGTTTGATGAACCACAATTTTATACTGTTTTTTTTGGAGCGGCGAAGATCGGCGCTGTCCCTATTCCTGTTAATACAATGCTTACTTCAGATGACTACGAATATTTGCTTAACGACAGCAGAGCCAAGGCGCTTGCGATATCTGAAGAACTGGTACCGTTGATTAGTAATATCAAAGGGGAGCTTCCTTATCTTCGGGATATGATCATTTTCACAGAGGACGAAGCACAGGTTCCTTTTAAGCATAAAGTCAATAACGCCTCTTCAATGCTGAAAGTGGAGTACACAACAAAAGACGACGTGGGGTTCTGGCTGTACAGTTCAGGCTCTACAGGTCCCCCGAAGGGTACGGTGCATTCCCATTACAGCCCGGTGTGTGCTTCAGAGAATTTTGCCAAAGGGGTTTTAATGCTTACCGAGGATGATATTTGCTTCTCGGCAGCAAGGCTGTTTTTTGCTTATGGCATTGGGAATGGTATGTTCTTCCCTCTTTCGGTGGGAGCCGCCGCTGTTTTAAACCGCGGCCGTCCAACTCCTGAAAGTATATTCAATCACCTTGAACACTTTCGGCCAACAGTTTTTTTTGGTGTGCCAACCCTGTACGGGCAGATGCTCGAATATAAAGAACGCCAAGATAAAGAAAAAGGGGTTAAACCGGATCCGGACGGCGATCATGAACTCTCTTCCGTGAGAATTTGTGTATCGGCGGGGGAGGCTTTACCCGAGGATATATATTATCGCTGGAAGGAGCGCTTTGGTGTTGATATATTAGACGGCATCGGCTCAACAGAGATGCTGCATGTGTTTGTTTCGAACCAGCCCGGTGATATCAAACCGGGTTCTACCGGAAAGCCAGTTCCTGGCTATGAATTAAAAATTGTCGATGACGAGGGGCAGGAGGTTTCATCCGGAGAAATCGGCACTTTGCTAGTAAAAGGGCTCAGCGCCGCCCAGCATTACTGGCGCAATATGGAAAAAACCCGCTCAACGATGAGAGGTGAATGGTTAAATACTGGGGATAAATATTATATTGATGAGGACGGCTATTACTGGTGTGCCGGAAGAGGCGACGACATGATTAAGGTAGGGGGAATTTGGGTATCGCCGGTTGAAGTCGAGGGCTGCATGCTTCAGCATCCCGCCGTATTGGAATGTGCGGTGGTAGGGTGGTCCGATGCAAAAGATTTGATTAAACCCAAAGCTTATATTGTGCTGAAGAATGGGCACATAGGTTCTGAGGATTTGATTGCCGAGCTTAAAAAGTGGGCACTGGATAGGCTGGCTAAATATAAGTATCCCCGTTGGATTGAGATAGTATCTGAGCTGCCGAAGAACGCAACCGGGAAAATACAGCGGTTTAAGCTGCGCGAAGGCGGTGAGGAACCGGCGGCTCTTTCAGCCGGGAAATAAGTAAATGTAAAGATAGCAGTAACAGCACAGTTTAAAAAAATATTGGGGAACTTCCATCATTTTCAGGATAATCTCCAATAAAAAGAGGAAGCTCCCCAAGAGTTTCACGGTAATTTGTTTTCTGGAGGAAACCGGACCATGGTTTCCTCCGTCTTATTATTAAGGCGTTAAGGCAATTAAAGGAGGAATAAATGCTGGTGGAAAGAAAAGAAAGAATCTGTTTTTGGGTGGTCTGCATGCTGTTACTGCTTGTCGTTGCCGCGGGGTGCGGCGGGGAGCAAACAGGAGCGGGAGAGGGAGCGGGCGAAAAAGTAGGAGAAGAACAATCCGGGGAAAAACTTGCCCAGCCGGTAGACCTGCTCCCGGAGTTTGCCGCTTATCGAGAGGAGCCGGTGGATATTGTGCCGGCGGTAAAGCCTTATCAGGTGGAGCCCGGGCTGGGCAATGTAACCAACAGGGAGATGTTCCAGCTCTCACCGGAGGCGGAGCGGCTGCTGGTGGAAAATAGTTTTGTGGTGGTGCCCAATATGCATAACCGTGAGTTCTTCATGCTCTATGAGATGAACTGTTATGAGCCGGTGCCCAGCTTTATTACCACTGACTCCATGCTGCACAACTACCACCTCTTTTTCAGCCATCTGCTGCGGGTTATAGAAAAGGAAAAGCTGATGCCCGAGCTAAGGGAGCTCACCGCGGCCATGCTCTCCGGGTCCGAAAAGCAGTACACCGCCCTTAAAGGAACTGGCTGGGAAAACGCCGCCAAAAGAAACGTGGGCTTTTTCGCTGTGGCGGGAAGGCTGTTGGACCCTCAAATGCCTGTTCCTGAACAGGTCCAGGGCGTAGTCGAGGAAGAGCTTGAGCTGATCGAAAGCCGTGCAGGCATCCAGGTTTCCCCGCTTATGAATATGGGGCAGGATCTGTCGATCATGGATGCTTTAAAAGAGGATTATTCCCAGTATATTCCCCGGGGGCATTACGATACTGACGAACTTTTGAAGTCATATTTTAAGGCCATGATGTGGTGCGG
>CAZQXY010000100.1:0-7235 GCA_964597455.1 uncultured Desulfovibrionaceae bacterium | reverse complement strand
CAGGGCAATGGATTATGGTTATATCGGGACCCCTGCCGGTATGGAGCTACCCAAACGCCTCCTGGATATTTATTACAGCATTAAGCTGTTAATCGATCGGTTTTCCCCCGATGAACTTGCCATAGAGAAACTTTTTTTTTGTAAAAATATAAAAACCGCCCTGCAGGTAGGGGAAGCCAGAGGGGCAATACTAACAGCGGCGGCGGAAAAGGAAATTTTAATTTTCGAATACACACCTCTGCAGGTAAAACAGGCGGCGGCGGGTTATGGACGAGCAGGGAAAAAACAGGTACAGCAGGCGGTTAGCCTACTGCTCGGGCTCATGGAAATTCCCAGGCCCGATGACGCCGCGGATGCCCTGGCCATAGCGCTCTGCCACCTGCAATCTTCGAGGTGGCAGCGTTTAATTGAAGGAAAAGTGGATGCTAAAGATGATCATCCTATTTCAGGAGGATAGATGAACGCTAGCCGGATAATATACTGGCCGCGTGTTACGAAGTGCTATAAAAAACCAGAGGCGGTGTAAAAGTGCTCTCTTTCCTGCAGGGGACGCTAAAGGAGTGTTACCCCGGATATGTTGTTGTGGAGATAATGGGAATCGGGTTTCAGATTATAATCCCGGCATCGTTCTATTTTCAGTTGCCTCTTCCCGGCAATACTGTTACTATTTTTACCCACCTGTATGTTAGGGATGATGGGTTATTATTATATGGCTTCCGCAGCAACGAAGAGCGGGATTTCTTTAAGATGCTCCTCGGGGTTACCGGAATTGGTCCCAAGGTAGCACTGGCTGCACTGGGGCATCTTTCGCCAAATCAAATTTCAGCCGCTATCGTAGAAGAAGACCTGCCTGCATTGACAGGCGTTCCGGGGATAGGAAGCAAAACCGCAAAACGGCTTGTTTATGAATTGAAAGAAAAAATGAACACCTGGAGGGAAAAAAACGATGCTTTGCCTGAAGGCGAAGAGATTAACCCCGTTGCATGGCGCGACGTGCAGCAGGCTTTAACAGCACTGGGCTATTCGGCCGGAGAGGTGGAGAGGGCCAAAAAAGCACTTGCTGCAGAGGAGGCGGAAGGGGTGGAGGTTCTTTTTAAAAAAGCGCTGGCCCTCCTTGCACTCCGCTAAAGGAGAGGAGTTTTGAGGTAAGAATGTTTTTGCAAGCTTATCCCGGCAGTTCCGGAGAGAGAGAGGTAAATTGATGAAGGACAGGATCGTTTCTTCCCGTTTAAAGGGTGAAGATGTGTCGCATGAGAATAGCCTGCGTCCTTTAACTCTCGAAGAATTTATCGGACAGGATAGTCTGAAGGAGAAGCTGGACATTTATATCAGGGCCGCCCGCGAGCGGGGAGATACGCTGGATCATGTGCTCTTGCACGGGCCGCCCGGATTGGGCAAAACAACGCTGGCTTTTATTATTTCAAGGGAGATGGGTGTTAATTTAAGGGTAACCTCCGGCCCGGCCATTGAAAGGGCGGGCGATCTGGCTGCTCTTTTAACCAATCTTTCCAGCCATGATATTCTTTTTATAGATGAAATTCACCGCCTGCATCGCAGTGTGGAAGAAATACTCTACCCGGCGATGGAGGATTATGCTCTCGATATAATTATTGGCAAGGGGCCAAGTGCCCGCTCTTTGAGGCTTGACCTCTCTCCATTTACTTTAATCGGGGCCACTACGCGGGCAGGGCTTATATCATCACCCTTAAGAGACCGTTTTGGCATCGCCGAGCGGGTTGAGTTTTATTCTCCGGAGGCGCTGTGTACGATCCTTTCCCGCTCGGCGGGGTTAATGGGCGTGGAGATGGACGGTCAGGGAGCGATGACGATCGCTCTCGCTTCCAGGGGAACGCCGCGTATAGCCAACAGGCTCCTGAGAAGGGTCAGGGATTATGCACAGGTCAGGGCAGAGGGGGCCATTACAGCAGCGGTGGCGGTTGAAGCCCTGGAAATCTTAGATGTTGATAAAATAGGACTTGATGCTACTGATTATCTCCTGCTGGATACAATTATCAAGAAATTTGACGGTGGACCGGTAGGATTGGAGACGATCGCCGCTGCTATAAATGAAGAGGCTTCAACAATAGAAGAGCTTTACGAACCATACCTGATGAAGATCGGTTTTTTAAAGCGCACTCCCAGGGGGAGGGTCGTTACCCGGAAAGTTTACGAACACCTGCAAGGTTATTAGGGAAGGTGAACTTGTCAAATGAATTTACTTTTGCATATCTGTTGCGCGCCCTGCAGCCTTTACAGCTGGCAGGCTTTTGAAGAAAAAGGCCATAATCTCTGCGGCTTTTTCTTTAACCCCAATATCCACCCTTACCGTGAGTTTAAGAAGAGGAAGGAAACCCTGCGCTCACTGTCCGAGCAGGAAGGGAAGAAGCTGATCATCGATGAGCGCTATCTGCTGGATGACTACCTGCGCGCGGTAGTGCATCATGAAGAACAGCGCTGCGAGCTGTGCTACCGGATGCGTCTGGAAGAAACGGCGCGCAAGGCTAAAGAGGAAGGCATGGAAGGGATCTCCACAACCTTGCTCATCAGCCCTTATCAAAAGCACGGCCTGTTGCGAGAAATAGGGGAGAGGATTGCCGCGGAACACGGTTTGAAGTTTGTGTACGAAGATCTGCGTCCGGGCTTTCGCACCAGTATGCGCCTGGCCACTGAGAAAGGCCTTTATAAACAGGGTTACTGCGGTTGCATTTACAGCGAAAAAGAACGCTATAATCCTTCAAAATAGTCCTTCAAAGTCGAGGTGATTCGTTATGCCGGAAAATATCGGCAGGTTTTTGTTGATTGCCGGTGGAATTTTGGCTGCGGTCGGGCTTATATTTCTTGTTTTAGGCCGTTTCGGCCTGGGGCGCTTGCCGGGTGATATTCTCATTAAAAGGGAAAACCTGACAATATATTTCCCCATTACGACGATGATTATTATCAGTATCCTGTTAACGTTGTTTTTTAGTCTATTTCGGAGGTAATAAGGGGGTAAGAGCGTTGAGCATATTAACTGTTGCTGTTTTTCGTAACATGAGGAAGATTATCTCTGTGCTGTTACTTATTTTTATGTTTTTAATGCTTTGCCGTGCTTCGGCCTATTCCGCCGCACCGCCCGAAATAAGGGTTGGCCTTACCCTGTCGGGAAACGCCCTTGAGCTTTCCTTTGACAGCGGTTATGACCTGATCAATACGGCTTCCGGGGCTCCCCTGCAGTTGCCTCCCGGAAGGTATAAGCTGGTTTCCGCACAGGGCGGCGTTAAAGTTCTGGATAGTCAGGGCAATGATTGTGGGGTTTACAAAGAGCCTTTATATCTCCGGCCGCATTCGTCTCAACCCCCCGGCGCTACGTTTTTTATGCATAATGCCGTTTACGGCAGTGAGTACCGCGGAGCGCTGGAAGTAACTGCGGCGGGTGGCAGTTTGAGGGCGGTAAATGTTCTTGAGCTGGAGTCTTACCTGCGTGCCGTTATCCCGCAGGAGATGCCCTCTTCCTGGGGCAATTACAGCGGGATGGAAGCTTTGAAGTCGCAGGCTGTAGCAGCCAGGAGTTATGCCCTTTATAATCTGGGGTTGGGGACCCGGCGGCACAGCGGTTATCATCTCTGTGATGCTTTGCACTGCCAGTACTACGGAGGGAAGAATGCTGAAACAAACAACACGGACAGTGCCGTCAATCAGACCCGCGGGGAGATTTTGACTTACAACGGCAGCCTTATTGAGCCCCATTACTGCGCATCAAATGGCGGATATACCGAACTTCCTCAGAATGTATGGTCAAGCGGATTGCCTTATTATAAAAGTACTCACGATCCCTATGACGACCCTTCCAACCCCCTGGGCCTCGACAACTTTATTGTTCACCGCTACAGCACCTGGGAAACCTCTATACCCTTGGAATCCCTGGGTTCCATGCTTGTTACAGGCGGTTACGGCAATCCGGGAGAGGTACGGAGGATCTACATTGCTTCAATGTTTGATAGTGGGAGGGTCGGCGAACTGCGTATCGAGGGAACAAGGGGCACCGTCTCGCTTTTTAAGCAGGAGGCCCGGTTTGCGCTTGGCCTGAGAAGCCAGCTTTACACCGTTAGGGAAAAACTTGAACCTTGTGTTTGGATCGCTTCGGCCCCTAGCTCTGCTGAGACTAAAAACAGTTTTCCTGAACTGGAAGGGAAATGGGTCGCCAGTGGATATACTATAAACAACATGCTTACCGGTGAACACTTTGCCGTCGCGGGTGATGGGGTCAAAGGGGAAGTTCCAAATCTGGGATATATCTTAACCGGCCACGGTTCCGGACACGCTATAGGTATGAGCCAGAATGGGGCTTATAACCGTTCCAGGGCAGGGCATGCTTACCGGGATATCCTTTCCTTTTATTATCCGGGTGCGGAGGTATCGACTGGCTATTAAGATCCCTAAACTTAGAACCGATGATTTTGACTACAGGTTGCCCCCGGAGCTGATAGCCCAGGAACCGCTTGAAAAAAGGGACAACTCCAGGCTGCTGGTGCTGGAACGCAGCAGCGGGGACATACGTCACAGCTCATTTGCCAGGCTGCCCCTTTACCTGGAGGAAGGGGATCTGCTTGTATTAAACGATACAAGAGTGCTTCCCGCCCGCCTCCTGGGGAAAAGAAAGGATACCGGGGGGAAAATCGAACTTTTGCTTTTACGCCGGCTGGAGGGCTCAAAGTGGGAGACCCTGTCTTCGCCGGGGAAAAGGGCCATACCCGGGACAGTGCTGGTGTTTGGAGACGGGCTGCTGGAGGCGGAGGTCCTTGAAAGGACAAATTCCGGTGGGAGAATCGTCCTTTTTAAGCCGGAAGAGCCTTTATTGAGCAAGCTGCTGCAGATGTTTGGGAAGGTGCCCCTGCCCCCTTATATTAAAAAACATCTGCAGGACGGTGAGCGTTATCAGACAGTTTATGCCAGGAGAGAGGGCTCTGCCGCCGCACCTACGGCAGGGCTGCATTTTACACCTTCAGTTTTTAATGAACTGAGCCTGAAAGGCATTGACTGGATTTATCTTACGTTACATATCGGAACGGGCACATTCCGCCCTGTAAAAGATGAATACGTGCAAAATCATGTTATGCATAGCGAATACTATGAGCTTCCCGCTGCAGTAGCCGAGAAAATTAACGCTGCGAAAGAAAAGGGGAAAAAAGTTTTCGCTGTGGGTACTACCTGTTGCAGGGTTCTGGAAACACTGGGCGACGAGAACGGGAGGATTCGCGCAGGGCGGGGGGAAACGGATATTTTTATCTATCCTGAATACAAGTTCAATATAGTGGATGCGCTGATTACAAATTTCCACCTGCCGCGTTCAACGCTGCTCATGCTTGTCTGTGCCTTTGCCGGCAGGGAGAATACCTTAAGGGCTTATGAAGAAGCTATTGAGCGCGATTATCGTTTTTACAGTTTTGGCGATTGTATGCTGGTTATTTAATTTGAAACTGCTCAGGGGTTAATGTATAAGTGAAGCTGCGGGGACGGGGAAAAGGTAAGGGGACACACCCCTGCGGGGAATGTCCCCGTGCAGACGCTGGAACCGTCAGGCTGTGTGAAAATATGTTCTAATTGTTTTATTGTCAGTTTTTACACAGTCTGCCGTCCCCTGCTTCGTGGTGTATGGAGATATATGGGGAAACGGGTTAAGTTTGACAACAACCGTTAAATAGTTTAAATTATAGCGTAGGTAAAATAAATTATGGCTCTAGCATTAAGAATCACTGCTAAATGTGGAAATGCACGTGCAGGGGAAATCCATACGTCACGGGGTACCATTGAGACACCCGCGTTTATGCCGGTGGGGACTCAGGGCACCGTAAAAGCGATGACCCCGGAAGAGTTGTGTGAAATAGGCGCCGGAATTATCCTGAGCAATACTTACCACCTTTATCTTCGTCCGGGGACAAGGATTATTGAACAGGCCGGTGGTCTGCACAGTTTTATGCACTGGGATCGCCCCATTTTAACGGACAGCGGCGGGTTTCAGGTATTCAGCCTCAGCCCTTTACGTAAAATTGAGGAGACAGGGGTTACTTTCCGCTCCCATATTGACGGCTCGACTCATTTTTTCTCTCCCGAAAAGGCGCTGGAAGTGCAAAATATCCTGGGATCGGATATTATTATGCCCCTTGATCACGTGGTAGCTTACCCGGCAAGCTATGAAGAAACACTTGAGGCGATGGAGAGGACTGTTCGCTGGGCGCAACGCAGTATTAATTACCATCAACAGAACCAACACAACCAACACAACCGGGGTGCGGAGGAACAGGCACTGTTTGGCATAGTCCAGGGCGGTACTTATGAGGATTTGCGGGAGCGGTGCTGCGGCGAGCTTGTTGCCATGGATTTTGCCGGGTATGCCCTTGGCGGATTAAGCGTCGGTGAGCCGAAAGAAACCATGTACCATCTGTTGGATAAAACGGTCCGCCTTTTACCTTCGGAAAAGCCCCGCTACCTTATGGGTGTAGGCTCTGCAGATGCGCTGGTGGAAGGAGTCGGCAGGGGGCTCGATCTTTTTGATTGCGTTTTACCGACGCGTATTGCCCGTAATGGCAGGGTTATGGTTCCGGGAGGTTATTTAACCCTGCGCAATGCCGAATATGCACATGATCTGCAACCGATTGATCCGGAATGCACATGCTATACTTGCCGTCATTACAGCAGGGCATACATCAGGCATCTGCTGAAAGCAAATGAGATACTGGGGGTGCGTTTAACGACGTATCACAACCTGCACTATTTAACAGATCTGATGCATGAGATGCGGCGTGCCATAAGGGAGAACAGTTTCGGGCAGTTTTACAAGGATTTTTGGGCCAAATACAATCCAGGCCGCTAATGGAATATATTTTGCATAAATGAGGAGTGATAAGAAGTGTCAACAGAAGCATTGGTGAGTTTTTTACCAATTATACTGCTGTTTGTAATTTTTTATTTTATGCTGATCAGACCACAGCAGCAGCAGCAGAAGAAGAGAAAGGAGATGCTCTCCAGCCTTCAAAAAGGGGACCGCGTTGTATCCATCGGCGGGATCTTCGGGATGATTAAGGAGCTTACCGAGGATACGGTAATCCTGCGTATAGCCGATAATGTTAATATTAAGATGGCGCGTGCAGGTATTGACCGTGTCATGAAAGATGAATAGGAAGTATATTTAGCAAAGGAAAAACATATATAAGCAGTAGGGAACTGCATGGTATTGCGGTGTTCTATTCCCTAAAATA
>CAZQXY010000099.1:2774-7275 GCA_964597455.1 uncultured Desulfovibrionaceae bacterium | reverse complement strand
CTGCTGACCTGCAAACCAAACGGATTTTGGCTGCTAAGCGGGATACACCGAAAAAAGTAGCAAGAGCATCAATAACCGGTTCGATGATCTCTATCATATCTGCTCCGGGGTGAGGTGACATAGGGGTGGTCAGGGGGTGACATAGGGACGGGTGACAGGGTGAGGGTGACATAGGGACGGGTGACATAGGGACGGGGTTGTTGTCACATCATATTCTTTGTATTATGCCCCTACTAATCCCTGTCAATCTCTCGATTTGCCGAATAGATAGTCCATGATTCTCCTTTAAGTCTTTTATATAGGAGTATCTTTCACCTGCCGGAAAGGTTTGTAGCTCTACAGGATAGCCAACCTTGCAACAAGCTTTGATTATCTTTTTAGCATCCTCATCTGTTATCCGTTTATTTTCAGTTATTTCTAGACATTTATCATCATTCTCCTGGTTTACGAAATCAATAAATACATAGAGGGATTTTTTCCTGTCTACATGAAGAATATCAAAAAAGTATTTAACCTCAGTAATATTGCGTTCTTCAACATAATCCATGTAGTTCGACCATTTGTAGTTTTCAACTTTTGTTACAATACCTGCTTTTATAGGATTCTGAAAAATATACCGGATTACTGTCAAAAAATATGTATCATTTTCTACCGGCTCACTTTTAAATCTATCCTGAAATAAGTATCCTACTCTATCATATTTTTTGTTGTACCATAAAACATAACTACCACATACTCTTCGCATTACGGTTTCTAATGGTTCTTTTTCTTCCTTTAACAATAAATGAAGATGATTGTCCATTAAACAATATGCATATAATTTAAATCCGCTGACAATCTTGTATTTTAGTAGAGTTTGAATAAATTTTTCTTTATCCTCTCCCACTTCAAAAATATTTTGGCGGTTTATTCCTCTCATAATAATATGGTAAATTCCGCTATTGCTTTTGATTCGTGCTGTTCTTGGCACATAAATCACCTCTATGACAACTTCTACCATAATTTGGTGTGCGTGTCAACAACCCCGTCCCCCCGTCCAGTCCCCCCGTCCAGGAATTCCGCAAATGGCTTTTTAAAAATGGCTCCTATTTGGATAAGGGATTTTTCAGGAGCCCTAAAATATTAGGCGATAAAAGTATAAGACACTCTATATGTCATTATTGTAAGAAAATGACATGCTCTTACTTGTTATTGCTAGAGACTTCAGCCGACATATCCTCCATGAGGAATAATTCTAACTGGTATCCCAGATTGACTCATCTACGTTACAAAGAGTGCAGGCGAGCCAAGCCGCCAGACCCTTTTGTGTGTATTTCTTAGCATAACCGGATAAACGACGAAAAAGAAAAAGCATAAAAAGATTTGCAGCAATGGCAATAATCCAGCGCATGACTAAAAAGGCGTTATCCTCATGGTGAAAATCGTGGCCGAAGCTCCAGTACTTTTTAAGGTCATGAAAAGTCTTGTTCTCGATGTCCCACCTCCGGTGCAAGATTCTCCAGACTGTTTCGGCAGAGATAATATCCTTGCCGGCTGTTACAATAATGTAGGTTATCTGCGGTTCGTTTAATGCGTTGCCGCAATGGTCTACCCGGGTCTCTTCTACCTTGAGAACTCTTAAAGGTTTTTTGACGTTCTCCCAGGTGGTAAAGCCTTCTTCATCCCAGATCTTTACATCATATCTGTACTTACGACCAGCTCTATCATTTTCATACCAGTCACTTTTAATGCTTACACCCCTTTTTACCAGGTCAGGTTCACGGGACGAGAACAGGCCTTCGGCGTCCCGGACCAGAGTGTAATGCTCCTGTTTTACCCGGATAACCGCCACCACGTTCTGATCCAGAGTCTTGTTGATTACCGGTGCATTGGCATACAGGGAATCCATCGTAACAACATCCGCATAATAGTAATGCCAGGATTTAAGTTTATCTAAAAGGCGTAAGGCAGCTGTAGTTTCACCCTCGCCAGGGGCAACTCTTTCTATACCGACAACGAGGTTGGGAGGTTTTCCTACGTAGCTTGCGCCAACAAAGTTCTCATGCATCTGGATTACCTTGGTACCATCTTCCTTGGTATATTCCGATTTCTTACAGCGGTCGCAACTACGATGTTTTGATTCTGTACGGGTAAGCTCGGTACCGTCTAAAGCAACTACGGTAAACCCATCTAGGGTGCCATCCTTAAATGCCTTATTATACCGGGAAATCTTAACAACCTCGCGGCAATATTGAACATACTGCTCCACATTGGATACTTCTAATACATTGCCAAAAGTCTCTGCACTTCCTTTTTTAATCTTTTGCTTCAACGCTTTATTAAAATAACCCTGACGCATCTTTTCTTCTATCTGATTCAAACTGCCCATTCTGGTTACTATTCCTAAAAAAAGGACAGCAATAACGGTAGTTAGTGGGATAGAAGGGTTTGTACGCCCGTCAGAAAGTCCACTTAGAAATTGATTAAATCTGTAAACTTTGTTAATGTATTTAAAGAACTGAAGGGCACGCTGTTTCATGGGAATCTCCTTTTTGAGGAATGTTTCGCTATAAACATACTTCTACAAAAAAAGGAGGTTCCCTTTTTATTCCATCAAAGTTGTTATCTTCCAAATAGATCGAACAGATCTAATAGATCGACGATTGAGACAGAATATTCGAATTTGCAGTACTTTAGGCTGTTACTCTTAAAACCTCTTGCCACCTTCATTTACTATGGTTTTAAATTATCAATTTGCGGAATGCCTGTACATTGAGCCATAAGTAAATCCCCCTGGGCTTCTTTCTTGGACGTATATCAAAATAATCGCCAAATACAGGGGGTTTCTCTTTTTATTTCCTTACTTTTCTCTGCTTTACGACGACTTAAGTCGATCCCGTAAATTCTCTAAGGAAACTTCCAATAATCAACGCAATCATTTTCCATTAGATTTACTTTTCCCGCCGGAATTTCAATTAAACAGTTGCTGTTGATCTGATTTTCGATGGCACCGCAGAACTGATTTTGAAGTGGAGTGACGTACAGCCGACCGTCCCTTTCATCGCACCGGCCCCAGAAAAGTCCCCGCAGGCTGCCTTCGCGGACAACAGGAAGTGTCAACTTGCCCCGCCCGGGCAGTAAATGCTTGTTCCCGCCCGCAAGCCTGGAAATTATCGGGTAAATGATCATCAGCATAGCGACAATTGCTCCTCCCGGGTTTCCCGATAAGCCGATTAAGAGCTGGTTATCCCATACGGAAGCCACAATAGGAGCTCCGGGGCGCATGGCTACCTTGTTAAATAAACGGACGGATGATGTTTTTTCCATGGCATCTTTAATAACATCAAAATCACCGAACGCGGTACCGCCGGTAGAAATCACAATCGGGAATTTTAGCCGGGATGCCTTTTCATATACCTGCACAACATGATCAATCCGGTCACGCACCAATCCTAAATTTACCGGAATACCCCCGGCTTGCCGGATTATCTCCGCCAGGGCATATAGGTTGGAAGCTCTCAGTTGCCCGAACTGTAATTGTTCTTCATGCACATCGACTAACTCATTGCCCGTGGAAAAAACTCCAATCCGCGGCCTGGCAAATACTGAAACAGGGTCGATCCCCAAAGTTGCCAGGATTTCCATGTGTATGGGGGAAATGACGGTGCCGCGGCCAAAAAGAGAGTCACCGGCTAATATGTCTTCCCCTTTTACGGATATGCTTTCGCCAACAGAGACAGACCTTTTAATAAGAACAGCGGGACCGTAATCCGCAATAATTTCCCCGGTCTCTTCCATTTTGATGATACAATCAGCTTCTAGGGGCAGAGGAGCCCCGGTAAAAATTTTCATGGCCGTTCCCGGAAGAAGTCTTTTCCTGGAATTCGAGCCGGCCGCGATCGTATCAATGATTTTCAGGGTAACAGGATTATTGGCTGCAGCATCACAGGTATCGGCTGACAGCAGCGCATAACCGTCTACATGGGAGCGGTTAAAGGCAGGAGCATCCTCATGGGCGATAATATCAACGGCCAGCGCTCTCCCGCCCGCCTCCCATAAAGGCACTGACTCTACCTTTTGGGAAGCCATCAAAAATTCCCGGGAAAAATCATCAAGAATTTTTTTGGCCTTTTCCAAGGAAATCATTTTATTCATCCTCCTGACAAGTTAAAAATACTCTTTCCGGAGGCATACATATTTTAAGCCCGTCAGGACTTTGAGGCGCCATCCGCGACCATTCTTCATTGGAGATGGACAGCTTAAGACAGCAGGTATTATTTGTCTCTCCTCCAGCAGGCTTAACTGATAAGGTCACCTGATGAGGTGATTCCATAACATTAATGACCCGGCAGTGCATTGTGTTGACATGATCATCTTTACCGGCCGGACGTATATGCCGGCTGTAGATTCCCACATAGTCCGCCCGCCCAACCATATTATCTGCAGGTATCCGCAAAAGGCAGCCCCAGTCCAGGGCTTCCACCGTATTTGCCTGCAGAACCCTGATTCTGGACAGGTTTTG
>CAZQXY010000099.1:0-2764 GCA_964597455.1 uncultured Desulfovibrionaceae bacterium | reverse complement strand
CAGTTGCCAGGTTGGGAGGTCTGTTAAAAATATCTTCCCTGGAACCGCAGGTGATAACTTTACCATCCTCGAGGATCAGCAGATCCGGACAAAGGCGATAGGCTTCTTCCAGGTTGTGGGTAACAAACACAGACGAACCGTGAAAAGTATTTAATAAGTCCTTAAGTTCCTGCTCCATTTCACTCCGAAGGTGATTGTCCAGAGCAGAAAAAGGCTCATCAAGCAGCAGTAATTGTGGCTGAAGAACCAAAGCCCTGGCCAGGGCAGCACGCTGTTGCTGCCCGCCGGAAAGCTGGCGGGGATACCTGCCTTCCAACCCTTCCAGCTTTACCCTGGTTATTATTTCTTTAATGATCTTCGCTTGCTTTTTTTTCTCCAGGCCGCGCAATCCTATTTTAATATTCCCGGCTACCGTTAAATGAGGGAAAAGAGCATAGTTTTGGAATAAAAAACCAACTTTACGCTCCTGAGGAGGCAGGTTTATACCTGCTTCAGAATCATACAAAATTTTTTCTCCCAGAGCAATTCGCCCCCTGGTAGGTCTATCCAGGCCGGCAATACAGCGCAGAGTCATACTTTTGCCGGAACCGGAGCTGCCCAGCAGACCAAGGGTACTATCCCGGCAGGTGAACGAAACCCGCAGTTGAAAGCCAGGCAAATCCCTTTCTATATCCACTGTTAATACCATGGTTTACCCCTTTCACTTCTCCGGCCGTCCGCCCGCCGGAATCTGACGCTTTGTCCAGTAATGCAGGCCTGTTATGGCCAAAAAGGAGATAGCGATAATGATCAGGACCCAGAGAGCAGCTCTATCCCGCCGCCCCGACTCTACCAAAAAAAAGATAGTCAGGGGGATAGTCTGAGTTCTGCCGGGAATGTTACCGGCCAGCATTAATGTTGCTCCAAACTCCCCCAGAGCCCGGGCAAAGGCCAGGATTGTCCCGGCAGCTATTCCGGGCCAGGCCAGCGGTATGGTTATCCTGGTAAAAATACTTCTTTCCGGAACTCCCATAGTGCGGGCCGCATCGAGCATATTGGGATCCACCTGCTCAAAAGCACCGCGCGTGGTCCGGTACATCAAAGGAAAAGCCACCACCGTAGAAGCGATGACCGTGGCGCTCCAGCTAAAAATTACCGTAGTACCCAGTGAAGATAAGAGCTGTCCCAGGGGGCCATTCCTGCCGAACAAAACCAGCAAAAGAAACCCCACCACCGTTGGGGGAAGCACCAGGGGCAGGATAAGCACGCCGTCCAGCACGCTTTTAAGCCTGCCCTGGTAACCGGACATAAGTTTTGCCGCTGTTACACCCAGTATAAAAGCCAGAATGGTGGCTGCTAGAGATGTTTTAAGGGAAATCCAAAGGGGCGACATATCCATTATTTGAACCTACTTCCCGGCAATGAAGGTAAAACCATGCTTCCCAAATACAGTTGCAATTTCCTCACTCTGTAAAAAAGCCATAAAGTCTTCTGCAGCCTCCTGCCCGGCGCTGTCTTTGACAATGGCGGCAGGGTAGGTGACAGGCGTATGGGAACCGGCCGGAGCAGGGGCAACAACTTTGACCTGCTCGGAGGAGAGGGCATCCGTCATATAAACTATCCCGGCATCCACGTCCCCTCTTTCCACATAAGTAAGCACCTGGCGCACATCCTTAGCCAAAACAAGTTTTTCCTCCGCTTCCAAAGCTTCCCACAGCTCCAGGCTGATCAGAATTTCCTTTGCGTAACGGCCTGCCGGCACGCCTTCCGGTTCACCGATAGCCAAGTTGACAACGGAATCCGCTGCCAGGGATTGAAAATCAGCAATATCCTCATTGGCACCATCGGCAGGCACAATTAAGACAACAGCATTTTCCAGCAGGTCGATCCTGCTTCCTTCGTCAATGAGCCCCTTTTCCTGCAGCGTATCCATTTGCTTCTGAGCAGCGGAGACAAAAACATCCGCCGGCGCCCCTTCCTCAATCTGCTGCTGCAGAGCGCCGGAGGAGCCGTAATTCATGGCCAGGGTATGATTACTTTTTCCTTCATACAGCCCTTTGATTTCTTCCATGACATCCGTCAGGCTGGCTGCCGCCGAAACAGTTATCTCAACCGGGGGAGCGGGAGGCTGACCATTGCCATTGCCATTGCCATTACCTTGTTCTCCCGGCGCTTCCTGACCGGCAGGCGGGTTCCCTTCTCCGCAACCCGCCAGAGCAACCGTTAATATAAGAAACGCCATCAACAATATGCTTATTTTACCTATCTTTTTAGACAATTTGATTCATCCTTTCCATTTTATTTAGTTACCTTGATCTTAGTTATGCCAGAACTTTGCCGGTGCTTTCGGGGTCATACCCTGATGCTTCCAAGTCCAGCGAAAAATCGGGTTTTTGCAGGCACTCCAGGATAGCCTGAACACCGGCCTGCTTAAAGTCTTCCTGTAAAAAGACAAGATCGTAACGTTCTCTGGACAGTGGAATGAAATCCAGTTTATACAGCTTGGCCAAAGGACGGAGGGAGATGCCGCAGTCAGCTCCTCCGAGAGCCACCGTCTGGACCACTTCCTGGTGGGTCTGCACCTGAAAACTGTAACCTGAAACCTGGTTTGGAAGCAGGCCGTTTTGCTTGAGCCCCGAATCCAGAAGGCGTCTGGTCTCCGCACCAAGTTCCCGGTTGACGATGCGGACATCCTGTCGTGAAAGATCGCCAAAACCGGAGATACCCCTGGGATTGCCCCTGCCCACAATAAAGCCTTGTTCACCGTAACAAAGATTAATCACCA
>CAZQXY010000098.1:4213-7284 GCA_964597455.1 uncultured Desulfovibrionaceae bacterium | reverse complement strand
GGGGCACTTCTCAAACCATTCTTCCGGAACTGCATCTGCAGTCCTTTGCAAAGCAAAGTCAATCTGGGCATAGGGCATATATGGACGCCCACAGCTTTTACAGTATTTCATCTTCAGGGTCTTGTGCCACCTTTTAATTTTTCTTTCGTCTCCGTTTTCTTCTATTCCAATACAATCGGTGGGACAGATAAAAACACAGGCTCCACAGCCGATGCAGTTTTCCGGTTCCTCTTCAAAAGGTGGGCCGACCGTTTTTTGATCACCTCTGTTGGCAAAGGTTAGGGCGTTGGCCCCTACCAGTTCGGTGCATACCCGCACACAGAGGCCGCAGCTGATGCAACCATCGCCATCGGGCTTGAACCGCGAGGCATGTACGTCCAGTTTACGGGCATAGGACTGCAGCTGGGGGGAATCGGGCGCCATGGAAAGCAGCAGTTCCATCACTAGCCGGCGGGCTTTTTTCACCTTTGGCGTTGCGGTTTCTACTATTATGCCGTCGGCTGCGTGATAGGTACATGAGGTGGTAAGCTTCGTCTTCCCGTCCCTGTTAATTTCCACCAGGCAGAGACGGCAGCCGCCATACGCAGAGAGGTTCTCGTGGTAACAGAGATGGGGAATCTCTATCCCGTTGTTCAGCGCTGCCTCTAAGATACTTTGGCCTTCTTCGGCTTGGTATTGTTTGTTATCGATTGTTATACTTGGCATTTGCCTGGTCTCCTTTATTCAATGATTACCGCACTGTGGCGGCAGGCATCGTAGCAAATACCGCAGCGGACGCAGCTCTCGGCATTGATGGTCATGGGGGATTTGGTTTCTCCTGTGATAGCGTCTTCCGGACAGAGCTTTTGGCACCGGCCGCAGCCGTTGCATATTGTATGATCGATTTTATATTTGATCAGGGCTTTACATGCTTTGGCCGGGCATTTTTTGTCCCTGATGTGGGCTTCATACTCGTGCCGGAAATATTTCAGGGTGCTTAAGACGGGGTTTGCTGCCGTCGCGCCGAGGGCACAGAGGGAGGTGTTCGCCGTTGTCCAGGCGAGATTTTCTAAAAGCTCGATATCACCCTCTTTCCCTTCGCCGCAGGTTATCGCTTCTAATATATCATGCATTCTCCTGGTTCCTTCGCGGCAGCCGGCACATTTCCCACAGGATTCTTTTTTCAGGAAGTGCATGAAGTACCTGGCAACTTCAACCATACAGGTGTCTTCGTCCATAACGATCATGCCGCCGGAGCCCATCATTGAGCCCAACTCACTCAGGTGGTCGAAATCAACCGGTGTATCGAGGTGTGCCGCAGGAATACAGCCGCCGGAAGGGCCGCCGGTCTGAACGGCTTTGAATTTTTTTCCCCCGGGGATGCCCCCTCCGATGCTGTAGATTATCCCTTTCAGGGTAAAGCCTAAGGGAACTTCTACCAGGCCTGTGTTGTTCACTTTTCCTACCAAAGAGAAAATTTTCGTCCCGCTGTTTTTTTCATTGCCGGTTTTCGTATAGTGGCCGGCGCCTTTGGCGATGATCAGGGGAACGTTGGCCCATGTTTCTACGTTGTTGAGGTTGCTTGGTTTCCCCCACAAGCCCTTGATCGCTGTATTAATGTGTTTGGGCCTTGGTTCACCAACTTTGCCCTCGATGGCGGAGATAAGCGCACTTGATTCCCCGGAAACAAAGGCGCCTGCGCCGCGCTTTATTTTTACTTTGAAGTTAAAACCCGAACCTAGGATGTTCTCACCGAGAAGCCCGTACTCTTCGGCCTGCCGAATAGCAATCCTGAGGTTTTTTACCGCCAGCGGGTATTCCTGGCGAACATAAACGTATCCTTCATCCGCTCCGATAGCATAAGCGCCTATGGCTAACCCTTCTAAAACTAAATGGGGATTTCCTTCGAGCAGGCTCCTGTCCATGTAAGCGCCGGGATCTCCCTCGTCAGCATTGATGATGACGTACTTTTTCTTCCCGGAAGCTTTGCGGGTTATCTCCCATTTCTTACCGGCTGGAAAACCGCCGCCTCCGCGGCCCCGCAGGTTGGCGTTTTTTACTTCTGCTATTACTTCTGCAGGGGTCAGCTGAAGTGCTTTAGCAATATTTTGGTAACCCCCAAGGGCTATGTAATCGTCAATATCGCCGGGATCGATGAATCTGTTTTGACCAAGGACCGCTCTCTGCTGGTGACGGTAAAAAGGAATTTCCGATTCCCGGGGGTACTTTTGTCCATTGACCGGGTCCTGGTAAAGCAGGTGATCGATGATTTTGTTTTCTAGTACGGTCTCCGCGATAATCCGGGAAACATCCTCCGGTTTGACACGGCGGTAAAAGATCTCGGAGGGGAAGATTACGACGATAGGTCCTTGCTCACAAAACCCGTGGCAGCCGGTGCCCTTAAGAATAATTTCCCCCGTAAGGCCGCGTGCAATAATTTCCTTTTTAAACGCATCATACACCGCCTGGCTTTCGTAAGCATGGCATCCGGTCCCCAGGCAGACTGTAACACAAGGTTTTGTCGGATCTTTTTGTTTTAAGATTGTAGTTTGAAGATTTTCAAGCATCGCTGTCGATTTTAATCTGCTCAAAAACGACACCTCTTTTTTCGTTATTGATTATTAAGCAAATGCTCTAACAGGTCTTTTACCTTCAGCGCGGACATGTTGCCGTAATATTTGCCGTTGGCTACTACTACGGGACCTAAGGCACACGCACCGACGCAGTTGACAGTTTTCAGGCCAAAGTTCCGGTCGCAGGTTACTTCTCCCGGCTGGATCTTGAGCTCACTTTTAAATTTATCCAGTACTCTGGAAGCGCCGCGTACATGACAGGCGGTTCCCGTACAAACATGAAACTGGTAACGCCCTAGCGGCTTCAAGCTCAGGGCCTCGTAGAAAGTCACCATGCGATAGATTGAAGTCAGAGGCATATCCAGCCTCTTTGCCAGGCAGCGCAGGCTGCTTTGGGGAAGGTAACCCTGCTCTTCCTGGATGTCTAGTAATATCTCTAAAATTTCCGCCGGATCTGAGCTGTATTTCTTTAGTATTTGTTCAATTAAATCCATTTTTCTCTTCCTTTTAAAAGATTTT
>CAZQXY010000098.1:0-4113 GCA_964597455.1 uncultured Desulfovibrionaceae bacterium | reverse complement strand
TTTCTTTAGTATTTGTTCAATTAAATCCATTTTTCTCTTCCTTTTAAAAGATTTTCGACTGCTGCGACTGCTGCTGCAGTTCCCGCCAATTTTGTGTTACTCGTTTACGAATAATTTCTATTGTTTCCGGTTGAAGATGTCGGAAACGTGCCTGGAGCTGCAAGTAGCGCTCCACCGGTACCAGCTCTTCTGCTTCTACCGTAATATGCAGTTTTCCGTTTTCAATTTCGTAAAGGGGAAAAACTCCGCTTTCGACGGCCAGACGCCCGCATTTGATAGTGGTATCAGACGGGATCCCCCAACCTGAGGGGCAGACGCTCAGGATATGCAAGTACGCAGGACCTTCGGTTTCGGATGCTTTTTTAACCTTGGCGGCAAGGTCTAAAGGATAACTCGGAGAAGCGGTGGCTACATATGGAATATCATGGGCGGCGGCAATAGCCGGCAAGTTTTTCTTCCAGGTCATCTGGCCTTGCCAGACGGAGCCGGCAGGAGAAGTCGTGGTCGAAGCGCCGAAAGGTGTAGCGGAGGATCTTTGTACGCCGGTATTCATGTATGCCTCGTTGTCGTAACAGACAAAGAGGAAGTCATGGCCTCTTTCCAGGGCGCCTGAAAGAGCCTGGAGCCCGATATCCGCTGTTCCACCGTCGCCTGCCATTGCTACAACCGCTATTTTTCTATGGTCTATTTTTCCTTTCCGCCGCAAAACCTTCAGCCCCGCCTCGATTCCGCCGGCCACTGCCGCTGCATTTTCAAAGGCGACATGAATCCAGGGTATTTCCCACGATGTTAAGGGAAACGGCGAGGAGACGATCTCCATACATCCCGTGGCGCTGGCCACGATGACGTTGCGTCCAAGCGCTTTTTGCACCAGGCGTACCGCCAGTACTTCGCCGCAGCCTGGGCAAGCACGGTGACCGGAGGAAAGGTATTCTTTTTTGGTCAGAGTTTTTACAGCGTATACGTTTTTATCCATTTACTTCATCCTTTCGATTACTGCATCCTTTCGGTTGAAAATCATGGAAATCATGGAAATCATTCTCTGGCTCCATATATTTCGTATGCTGAAAGCTTTCCCGCTGCAGATGCATCGACTATTTGAAGATAGTCCTGTACGTCAACATCTCTCCCGCCCAACCCGATGATATAGTTGAAAATGCGCGGTTTATTTTCCAGGCCGTAAAGCGCAGAACGTATTTCGGAGGCTGCGGGGCCGCCGGGACCGCCGTAAGAAACAGACCGGTCGAGAACGATTATTTTACGAGCGCCTGCTATCGCTTGACGAAATTCTCTAAATGGGAAGGGGCGCCACAAGCGCAATTTTAAAAGGCCTATCTTCCGGCCCTGACTGCGCATTAGATCTACGGCTTCCGCCGCTGTCTCGCTAAAGCTCCCCATGGTAACCAGCAGTGTTTCGGCATCCCCGGTGCAGTGCTCTTCGATGGGGCGGTAATAACGGCCGCTAAGCCTGCCCCACGAACTCCAGGCTTTGAGTATATGGGGATGGGAGGTTTTGAGGGCTTCGTCCTGTGCTTTTTTGGTCTCGGTGAAGACCTCCGGCATGGCAAAAGCTCCCATAGTCAAAGGCTTATCCGGATGAAGGGCATATTTAGGATTGTAAGGAGGAAGATACTCTTGAATTATGCTTGTATCCGCTATCTGTACCGGCTCGAACATATGGGAAAGGATAAACCCATCAAGGTTGATCATCACGGGCAGCAAAACACCCTGATCTTCCGCTATTTTGTAGGCAATGAAGACGTGGTCAAAGACCTCCTGGCTGTTTTCAACGAATATTTGAATCCAGCCGGAGTCGCGGACGGACATGACGTCACTGTGGTCGTTCCAGATGGAAAGGGGGCCGGAGAGGGAACGGTTAACCAGGATCATCACGAGCGGCAGCCGCAAGGCGGAAGCTATATAGACGATCTCGTTCATCAAGGCAAGACCCTGGGAACTGGTACAGGTAAATGAACGTGCTCCGACTGCCTGGCTGCCCAGACATACGCTCAAGGCGGAATGCTCGGATTCTACGGGAATGAACTCGGCATTGAGTTCACCATTGGCTGCATAAGCGGATAGGCGCTCGACAATATGCGTCTGTGGGGTAATCGGATAAGCCGCGATGACATCGACGTTCGCCAGTTTTATAGCTTCCGCTGCAGCAAATGATACTTCCATACCCTGTTGTTTTGTCATTTAGTCATCGGCTCCTTTTCTTCCGCCATGCTTATCGCACCGGTCGGGCATTCCCTGGCACAAATACCGCATCCCTTGCAATAATCCAGATCGGCCAGATAAAACCCCTCCGGGTTCTGCACATAGGCCATATCGGGACAAAAAACCCAGCAGAGGCCGCATTTAATACAGCGTTCCTTATGCAATTGCGGAGAAAATGACCTCCAGCCGCCTGTGTGGTATGTTTTTGCGTTTCCGGGTTCTGCTATCACACAGCCGGGCTCCAGCTCATTCCACAGGTAATCAGCGGCGGAGCGGGCCGTTTTTGCCACTGCTTGTCCCGCGGCTATCTCAGCGCAATTTTTCGCTTGTGGTTCCCCCCGAAATAAAATTGTTTCGGCAAAGGCTTTATGCAGGGCTTCAATATTTCGTGTTGCAATTTTTTGTTCAAAGCGCTGTTCGATCGCCGCAGCCAAAAAATCCATTCCTACAGCAGCGCAGGCCCTGATTAATGCGCCCAGTAAAACGGTATTTGTAATGGGCTGCTTTAATATCTCCATTGATATTTGTGTTGCATCGACAGTCGCCACCAGTTTTAACTTGTTCAAGTAAAAGTGCTCGGGGGATTTTTTGGAGTTGGCGATCAAGATACTGCCTTGCTTCATCCCAGCTGTTACATCAACTGCATTAAACAGCGAAGGATCCAGCACGAGCACAATATCAGGCTCGGAAATAAGTGTACGCAAGCGCAGGGGGCGGACAGCGATCCGGCAATATGCCGTTACCGGGGCCCCACGCCGTTCCGGGCCAAAACTGGGAAAGGCACGAGCCTGCTTCCCCTCCAGAATAGCGGCCTGCGCCAGCAACTCGGCGGAAGTAACGGCTCCCTGGCCTCCTCTGCCGTGAAAACGAATCTCCAACATGCTCACACCATCTTCTTTCAATATATTCAATATTTCTAATATTCGACGTAATTGCCCCTATCCCTGTTTATATGTTTAATGTTTTTATTCCCTATGCTGCACTATTTTTCCTCTTATAATTTAGCCTGAAGTGTTATTTTATTGTTTCCCCCTCCGAAAGGGTTCCTTTGGAAGCGATAAGAACACTTCTTTATCATGCCCGGGCTCCCAGGGAGTGTGCCTGGAAGCTCGAGCGGGATAACCTTGTATCACGAACATAAGTTTGTATTTCTTCCATCATGTTGTAGAATTTGAACAGGCCAAAGACCAAGGCCTTTTAGGCTCAATGAAACGAAAAAGAAAGGAGGTGTACTTATGCCGGTAAATACCAATCCTATCGGTTCCCGTATGCAGCTCCGCCTCATCGTAGGCCAGGACACCAAAGGCAACCCTATCTATAGTTCCCGTTCCTATAGCAATGTAAAGCCGCTCGCTTCCGACGACGATGTCTTTGCAGTAGGAAAATCCCTGGCGGATCTGCAACAGCACGAGCTGGGGGAGCTGCGCCGTATTAACGAGTATGTGCTGGTTGAGGAGTAAGTTGAAGAGTAATAAGCAGTGAATAAAACTGCGAATGCAAAGCCCGGTTTTACGCATAACGGCTTTGTGGGGCTAATTACATTACCTGATAGAAAGGAGGGATAACGTGGAACAGACTCTGCGCCTTATATTTCGTAATGCAGAAGGACGTTCTGTGACCATATCCGTGAATGACCCCAAAGATCCTCTCGAAAGCATGGAAATAAATGACGTTATGGATCAGATCATCAATACCGGCATCTTTGATTCAAGCGGCGGAAGTATCACAGAAAAAGTAAGGGCTGAAGTGGTTTCGCGGGAGGTTAATACGGTCCTTGAATTCTAAGGATCACACTCATTAATCAGGGGAGGGACGACCTCCCCTGATTTGTAAGTGAAGCTGCGGGGACGGGAAAAAGGAAGACGATGGAACCGTCCCCCTGCTTCGCGCTTA
>CAZQXY010000097.1:0-7328 GCA_964597455.1 uncultured Desulfovibrionaceae bacterium | reverse complement strand
CATCAACCTTTGCCGGCATAACTATCTCCTCCCAAATAATGTAATTATTATATATTAAGCTCAAGCCAATTAATATTAAAACACATTTATAAATAATCGTCAATTGATTTTTAGCTTTTATGAAAAAATGAACGAAAAAATCGAAAAAATTGGCCTCAGGCAATCCATTTCACATCAAAAATTCATTCTTTAAGAAACACATTCTTTCTGATACACTGATATGCAGGAAGGTGATCTTTTTGCAGCGGAATAAGATTGGCTATTGGGCTTTGCCACTGTTTTCATCTCTGTTGCTTATCCTGAGCTTCCCCCCTTGGAACCAGGGCTGCCTGGCCTGGATAAGTTTTTTACCACTTTTTTATTTCTTATATGGGCATAAAAACAGCTCCTCCCGGAAAAGCATTTTTTTAGGCGGATTCATTACCGGCCTGATTTTTTTCCTGTACCTTTATTCCTATATGGCGGTGGCGGTTAATTTTCTCTTTCCGCCTTATCTCGGCTGCCTGGTCGTATTTGCCGCCTCGTTATATTCCGCTGTTTTTTTTGGGTTATTCTCGCTTATCTTTTCCTGCTTCCTGAAAGGCAAAAATATAATTCTTTCCATCATGGCCGCACCCGCCGCGTGGGTGCTGCTGGAATATATTCGTTCGCTGGGACTTCTGGGGCATACTGGCGGTTTTTTAGGGTACAGTCAGATCAACTGCATCCCAATCCTGCAGGCCGCAGCGCTCTACGGTTACTGGGGGCTTCCTTTCTTGATTATTTTCTTGCAGTCAATCGTTTTTTTCTGGTTCACCACGCTAAAAGCAAAAGAGGGCTTACCGTTACGGAAATTGCTCTCCCCGTTTCTGGTTTTTTTAATCATGCTGGGAAGCGGAATGCTTCTTCCTTCCCTATTCCCGGTAGAAGAAAAAGGCGATATTTTTCGTATTGCCCTGATCCAGGGTAATATCCCTCAGGAGGATATCCTGGACCCTGCCGGCGCGCAAGACAATTTTCAGAAATACCTCGATCTTACCGGCAAAGCGCACCGGATATTCGCACCACTGGATTTAATTGTCTGGCCGGAAACCGTCTTTTCTACCAGTGTTGCACGCTACTACCCTGAAGCGGAAAAGGAAATGATGCTCCTGGCGGAAGAAACAGGAGCGCCCATCTTACTGGGCGCCATGCACACTGAGCATGGGGAAGGAAAAACATATAACTCCATCTTGCTGCAAAATAGCGATCGGGAGAACCGGGAAAAACAGCGCTATGACAAGATAAAGCTCGTCCCGTTTGCAGAGTATTTCCCTTTTCCCGGACTGTTAAACAAAGTCTGGCCTGCAACAGTATCGCTGGGCACTTACACCCCCGGGACAGATACCCGGCTTTTCAGCCTCGACAGCTGGGATATTGGCGGGATTATCTGCTTTGAGTCTTATTTCTCCGGCCCCGCCCTAAAATCAGCACAAAAGGGAGCAGAACACCTCTTCGTCCTGAGCAACGATGCCTGGTATTTAGATAGCAGCGGCATGCAGCAGCATGCACAGGCGGCAACGGTCAGGGCGGTTGAAACAGGGATAGGGGTCACCCAGGTAGCCAATACCGGTCATACGATTTCCTTTGACTTTAAAGGGAATAAAATTTTATGTTTACCTGCTTTTGAAGACGAAATCGCCCTGCTGGAAACAAATCTCCCGCAGCGCACGACCTTATATCGTTGCTGGGGAGATTATTTCCTCTGCCTTTGCGTTCTTATTCTTTCTGTTTTTTTCTTTGGGAGATGTTTTAACAGATACCTTTCACGATAATCAACGGAGTCCCTGCATCAGCCGAACCGCTTACGAGATCGGCAAGGCTGGCCAGGACATCCTGCATACGCCTCGGGGTAGTACCCTCAGTTTCAATACTATCCAGTGTTCTCTCCTTGCCTACCTCTTTTTCAAGGATCTCCAGGATTTCTTTTTCAGACTTTCCTTCTTCGTGATAAATATCCACCAAATATTTATATTTTACTCCCTTGCGGAGGTTGTTTACCCCCGGTGTCGCTCCAAAGGCCGGAAGCGGATCCGCCAGCTCGTAGATACCGCTGCTGGGATCTTTATAAGCACCATCTCCATAGATGATAACCTCAACTTTTTTGCCTACCTCAGCCAGTATGATTCTCTGCAAGTCCAGAGCAAAACTGTCAGCTTCCCTCGGGGCCAGTTTTATTTTGCTTCCCGTGGACATATTGCTGCCGAGCAAACCCCACTCGGACCACGCCTCCCGGCGATGATCATTAAAGATTTCCTGAAGAGTAATACAATTATCGATATGGGGAGTAAGCCTGCTTCTAGTCTTCTCCCGGGTATGAATATCAGCCGCGATAACGGCATGCGGATCATGTTTTAGTATATTTAACGGATTATTGCTTAAAAAAATATTGGGACGTGCGCCTGCCCCGGCAACAATATCCGCATATAACTGTATATAGTTAACCCCTGTTAATGGATGCGCATAGTCTTGTCCGAGATCTTCAGGAGTAATATAGTCGCCTTTTTTATTCGCCAGCTCTTCAGCCACATCCGGCGGGATAAGTTGATTACCCACCTCGTCGGCGGGATAGGATAACTGGATCAAAACCTCACCCTGTGGAACAGCCCTTGCGATACCTTCAAGTACCATAGCAAAGCGATTGCGGCTGGTTATCGGAAAAAGGACCCCTATTTTCTGCCCCGGCAAAAGTGAAAGCTTCTTTCTGATTTCCTCGCCTACTTCAGCTATGGTGACAAAATTATTTTGGGCCCGCGCCAGTACAGACTCTGTAATACAGATAGAATCTCCATCAGAGAGTAAGCCGTCATACTCTACCTTTTTCAAGGCGTCGAGGATCAGCTCCGGCAGATTACAGCCAGGGAGTATTACACCCATCTTTATCCCAAAAGCACATGGTCCGATATAATCAGGTAAATTCATTTTTTTCCCCCACATTTTTTTCAATGTAGCAACAATCTGCATTTCTACATTTTCTGTTAAAATCCTGCCTCCAGTAAGCTTTTTTTTAACCGCACGTTGAAAAGCCACACTGATCACAGTAGCTGCAGAGAGCGTCGGGAATCATATATCCTGTTTTACAGGAAGGACAGATACGGATATTTTTGGGCCCTCCGGCCGCATTAAGGCGGTAAGATACTTTCCCTGCAGCCGCCCTGGATAATTCCTGCCCGATAAAATCAGTACACGATAATACTGTCGTCTCGGGATGCATCATGCAGGAGGGACATTTTTCCTCGCGCAGGTTTTCCACGATCTCATCAATATCCACACCGGCACGAATTGAAATTGAGATAATCTTCGCCAGGGCATTGGATAGCGGGTGGCACCCTTCCTCACCCACTGAGGTGAACACCTCACAAACGCGCTCCGACCCGTCTTCTGTTATCTCTTTATTCACCGTAACATATAGTTTTCCACAAAAACCGATGCGCTTGCGGGTTGTATGCCCAAAAGTTGTTTCCGGGCGTACTCTGGGAACCGCCCCCGCTACTTTTTTATCCCCGGGCGTTTTTTTATCCTGAGCAGAAGTGATAACCTGGTTTTCTCTGGAACCATCACGGTAATAGGTAATGCCCTTCGCGCCCATCCGCCAGGCCTGCATAAATGCCTCCCGGCAGTCGGCATATGTGGCATCGCTTGAAGCATTAATCGTTTTGGAGACAGCGTTATCGACCCATTTTTGCATATCGGTTTGCATCTTAATATGCTCCAGCGGAGAGATATCATGAGCGCAAAGAAAAAGAGAACGCAGATCCTCGGGTATCCCGGTGATCCCCTGTATCCCCTCAGGACCCTTTTCGCCAATTAATTCCCTTAATGCCTGCGGTAGCTCTTCACCGGTGCGTTCAATCCAGAGCTCTTCAAAAACACTGTCGACCTGCGTAAAGCGGCCGTCCATAATATTGCGCGCAAAACCCACACCAAAAAGGGGCTCGGCACTGGGGGATGCATTGGCGAAGATTGAGAGGGTACCCGTAGGGGCAATGGTCGTGGTCGTGGCATTTCGCTGGGGAAGCTGCAGCTTGTCCCATATGGAACCCTGGAAATTGGGGAAAGGGCCATTTTCCTCGGCTAACTGCCGGGAGGTCACCTTGGACTGCAGCGCTATCTCCTTCATTACCTCCTCCGCAGCCGAAAACCCCGCTTCTGAATTGTAAGAGATCCCCTGCCTGATCAGATACTGTGCCAGCCCCATGATTCCCAGCCCAATCTTGCGGTTTCCTTTCATTATCTCGCCGATCTTTGGTAAAGGAGGTTTATTCCGATCTAAAACACGATCTAAAAAAATTGTAGCGATATGAGCAGTATAGCGAATCTTCTGCCAGTCGGGAACAAAACGGCTCCCTTCCTTTTTAAGCATCTGTGCCAGGTTAATGCTCCCCAGGTTGCAACTCTCATACGGCAGAAGGGGCTGTTCACCGCAAGGATTGGTGGCCTCCATCTCGCCAAGCTGAGGTGTGGGATTATCGCGGTTGATGGTGTCATAAAATAGCAGGCCGGGTTCCCCGTTTAAATAGGCATTTTCAATGATACGGTTGAAAACATCTCTGGCTTTGAGTTTTCTCCCGACCGGCCGGCCGTTCCGCGAATCCAGCAGTTCGTATGCACCATCCTGCTCCACGGCTTGCATAAAAGCATCATCGACTCTTATTGAAATGTTAAAATTATTTAACTGGCCGCTGCCGCGCTTACTGTCGATAAACTCCAATATATCGGGGTGATTATAGTTCAACGCAGCCAGACTGGCACCACGCCGCCGTCCCCCCTGCCGTATTTCATCGCTTACCTTATTATAAACTGAAAGGAATGAAAGCGGCCCGGATGCCTCTCCTCCGGTGCTCGCTACAACAGCACCCTTATGACGCAACTTACCGATATAATACCCTATCCCCCCGCCGCTTTTTTGAATCAACGCCGAGTGCTTCAGTGTTTCAAATATACTCTCCATTGAATCTTCAATGGGTAAAACAAAGCAGGCCTGCAACTGCTGCACAGGCGTCCCGGCATTCATCAGCGTAGGGCTGTTTGGGAAAAAAATTCCCGCTTTCATAACCTTCATAAAAATAAAAAATAATTTCTCCTCTAAATCCGCCTTGGCGCCGGAAGCAATATCCGCCGCAACGCGCTCCAACATGCCGTCCCAGTCCTCGGTAATATTCCCTTCTTCATCCCGCCGAAAATAACGGGCTGCGGCTATTTTCAGGGCATTTTCCGTTGGCCGGGCATATTCCAGCTTTTCGGCAAACTGCATTAACTCATCCGGAAAGAATTTCTGTTCTTCACGTTCTTTTACAAATTGGGCAATCCGGAGATATTTTTCATTTGCTTCCTGTTCTTGACAATGATGCAGAGTACTATCCATAGAAACTCATCCTCTATTATATCTTTCCTTTAATTTATTAATTTATATATTAATCTGGAAATTCCTCTCTCTCGCCTTGATATTCTGCAAATTCCTCTAAATCCGAACGCCTGATCTTCCATATTTTGCCTTCCCTAATCGCTCCAATTTCATTTTGATTAATCAGCCTGTTTACGGTATCCAACGAAAGGCGTAAATAACGGGAAGTCTCCTCCGGTGTTAGAAACTCATCATAATTCAAATATACTACCTCCTATCGCTTGCGGCCCCAAGATAAACAACGGACCCATGTAATAAGGTTCTCTTTACCCCGGAAGTAATTTATTTCTTTATAAGTTTACCCCTCTTCCCCGGATAAATGTATAATTTCAATCAGCCTTCAGCATAATTAAAGAAAAGGAGGTTCATGATGACACAGACAAACGCACCTTTCGCAAACCTGACTGAAAAAGAACTGCAGAAAATTGTTGAAGCGGAAAAATTCTTGAACAGCCGGCCGGCTCGCGGAATGGACCAGGAGGAAGGCAAAGAGATTATCCTTCTGGCCTATACGCTAAATAAAGGGTAAGGATGCGGATTTCCTTTTTAAAAAAAGCCGGGCATCGCCGATAACGTAGAGTGACCCGGCCACCAGGACTAAATCCGGAGACCTGGCCATCGAAATGGCCAGGTTTACTGCATCCGAAATATTTTCCTCCACAAAAACGGGCCCATTTGCCATTTTACCGGCAATATTTTGTAAATCCTCCGGATCAGCGGCACGCGGGCTGTTGGGTTTCGTTATAACGAGGGCATCTGCCGGCGGCACAATTATTGAGAGAATGTTTTCAAGCGCCTTATCATCCAAAATACCCAGGACAAGGATCAGGCGACGATAGGAAAAAGTATTCGCCAGCGCATTGCGCAGGCTCAGAAATGCTTCTTCGTTATGAGCACCATCGATAACCACCAGCGGCGAGCGGCGCATAATCTCCAGACGGCCGGGCCATCGTGTATCCGCAAGGCCGTTGCGGATGACTTCCTCCGGTATTTTAAAACCCTTTTTTATCAGCAACTCCAAAGCTGCCAGCGCAAGGGCGGCATTATTGATCTGATAATCCCCCAACAGGGATATATGCAAATCAAACAGGGTATGCGCCAACCCCCGGAAATTAAAAGATTGGCCGTTTAGATTCCCCGCTATCTTTTCAGCGCTAAAGTCCTGACCAAAGCTGAGTAACGGTACGTTTTTCCTGCGGCAGGCATCCTCCAAAACGCTGAGGGCTCCATCCTTTGCCAGAGTTACCACAGCACTTCCCTCTTTTATTATACCTGCTTTTTCACGGGCAATATCTTCAACCGTATTACCCAGCACCTGTGTATGCTCCAGGCTAATGGTCGATATGGCGGTAACCAAGGGCCTGACCACATTTGTGGCATCCAACCTGCCACCCAGCCCTACTTCAAGAATAACGATATCAGGAGATTCCGCACCAAAATATGCCAGAGCCAGAGCGGTAACCACTTCAAATTCCGTGGGCTGCCCAAAAGCCGGATCAGCGGCAATCTTTTCCACAAGGGGCCTTACCCTGTTTACAAGTTCTAGCAGCCTTTCCCGAGGGATATCCACCCCGTTGATGGACATGCGGTTAGTAAATTGTTCTAAGTAAGGGGAGGTATAGAGGCCTACCCTGTAACCGCCGGCTTCGAGAATCGATGCGGCAAAAGCCGCAGTTGATCCTTTGCCGTTTGTGCCGCCGATGTGTAAAAATTTCAGTTTTTTATGGGGATCCCCCAGTTCATGCAGCAGCTTCTCTATTCTCACTAATCCCTGGTTCATACCGAACCTGCCGATACTGTGAATCCAGGAGAGAGCCTCTTCATAATCCAATTTCCTATCCCCCAGTCGGGTTAGAGTTTTTTTAACTCGGCCATTCTTGTGGTGAGTTTTTCACGTTTTGAGCTC
>CAZQXY010000096.1:2677-7407 GCA_964597455.1 uncultured Desulfovibrionaceae bacterium | reverse complement strand
GCTTGCCCTGATCGATGATCAGGGTGCACTCCTCTATTCGTTTTACAGCAGTAACCACGGCAGTCCGCTTCAGGCTGCCATACATGCTCTTAAGGATCTTTACAGTCTGCTTCCTCCCAAAGCGTTCATCCGCAACAGTGTCGTAACAGGTTATGGCGAGGCTCTGATCAAGGCCGGGCTGAAAGTAGATATTGGTGAGATTGAGACGATCGCCCACTATAAGGGAGCTGTTTTCTTTGCCCCTGAGGTTGACTTTGTTTTGGATATTGGCGGCCAGGATATGAAATGTCTTCGCATCAGGGATGGTGTTATTGAAAGCGTCCTGTTAAACGAGGCATGTTCATCAGGATGCGGTTCTTTCCTCGAAAGTTTTGCTTATTCTCTCGATTTGGATATTTCGGAATTTGCTGAGGCGGCACTCTCTTCAAAAAAACCGGTCGATTTAGGCTCTCGCTGTACTGTCTTTATGAATTCCCGTGTAAAGCAGGCTCAAAGAGAGGGAGCGAGCATTCACGATATTTCTGCCGGACTATCGTATTCTGTAATTAAGAACGCCTTATTCAAAGTGATCAAGATCCGGCAACCGGAGGATTTAGGCCAGAAGGCGGTTGTTCAGGGCGGAACCTTTTATAATGACGCTGTCCTGCGCAGTTTTGAACTGCTGACAGGAAGGGAGGCTGTTCGTCCTGATATCGCAGGAATTATGGGAGCCTTTGGAGCAGCCCTGATTGCCAGAGAGCGCTCTCCAAAAGGGCATACTTCCACCTTGTTGGGTTCCGCCGCTTTGGAGAATTTTGAGATTAAGGCAGCAAAAACACGTTGTGGCCGCTGTTCCAATAACTGTGTCCTCACTGTAAATTGTTTCCCGGACGGCGAAAGGTTTATATCCGGCAACCGCTGTGAGCGGGGTGCGGGAAAAGAACCAAACCCCAACCCCCTGCCCAATCTCTATGCTGAAAGGTATAAACGGGTGTTTAATTACCGGCCTCTGGCGGAGCATGAAGCGCCACGGGGGCGTATCGGCATACCCCGTGTACTGAATATTTATGAGAATTATCCGTTCTGGTTTACCTTTTTTACTGCGCTGGGGTTCCGAGTGGAATTATCTGCCAGGTCCTCTAAAAAACTGTATGAGCAGGGGATAGAGACCATGCCTTCCGATTCAGTTTGTTACCCTGCCAAGCTTGCTCATGGACACATCATGAATTTATTGGAAAAGGGTTGTAACACAATTTTTTATCCCTGTATCGTCAATGAACGGCGGGAACAGATGGAAGCGGATAATAACTTTAACTGTCCAATCGTAGCCTCTTATCCCGAGGTAATTAAGAACAATATAGAGCAAATTCAGAAAGGACAAGTGGTATTTATCATGTCGTTTTTGCCCCTTGATCACAAAAAGCGCCTCATCAGGCGCCTTGCCATTGAACTGGGGCAATACTTTGAAATTCCTTTCAAACAAATTAAAGAGGCAGTGGAACTTGCCTGGCGGGAACAGGCTAACTTCCGGTATGAAATGCAGGAGCTGGGCGAGAGGACGCTTGCCCGTATGGAGGCGGAAGGAATCACGGGCCTGGTATTGGCAGGACGGCCTTACCATGCAGATCCGGAGATTAATCATGGTATTCCTGAGTTAATCAACACTTTGGGCATGGCTGTCCTGACTGAAGATGCGGTAGCCCATCTGTCAAAAGTGGAGCGCCCCCTGCGTGTTGTTGATCAGTGGACATATCATTCACGCTTGTATGCCGCGGCGGATTTTGTCTCCACCCGTTCCGATTTGGAGCTAGTGCAGCTAAACTCATTCGGCTGCGGCCTGGACGCCATTACAACCGAACAATTGCAGGATATCCTCATTGCCCGCGGTAAAATCTTTACAACTCTGAAAATTGATGACTTCAGTAATTTGGGAGCGGCTCGTATTCGCCTGCGCTCCCTTCAGGCTGCTATTAAAGAACGTGCTCAGCAAAAAATTTTACAACCGGGGCAATCTTACCGTTTCAAAAAAACATTATTCAAAAAAGAAATGAAGGACGAGCATACAATTTTGGTCCCCCAGATGTCCCCCCTTCATTTCGAGTTTGTGGAAACGGCCCTGAACGCATCCGGTTATAAGGCTGTGGTGCTTCCTTCCGTGGATAAGGAAGCGATAGAGAAAGGGCTGAAATATGTGAATAATGATGCCTGTTACCCTGCCATCATAGTTGTGGGTCAGTTGATTGAAGCACTTCGTTCCGGAAAGTACGATCTTAAAAATACCTCGGTGATGATATCCCAAACGGGGGGGCAGTGCCGTGCTACAAATTATATCGGCCTGCTGCGTAAAGCTCTACAAGATGCCGGTTTTTCACATATACCAGTGATATCATTGAGCGCGCAAGGCTTGGAGAAATCGGGATTTAAGTTTACCCTCAGTCTAATCCACCGCATTGTGATGGCTATTGTCTACGGAGACTGTCTGATGCAGGTTTTGTACAGAGTCCGACCGTATGAAAGGATTAAGGGTTCTGCCAACCAGCTCTACCGTAAGTGGGCGGATAGATGCAAGAACTCCATTTTGGATATGAGTATTGTCTCCTATGCGAGGAATATCGGTGCCATGGTTCTTGAATTCGATAATCTCAAATTGACCGATATAATTAAACCCAGGGTGGGGATCGTGGGAGAAATACTCGTAAAGTACCATCCCACTGCGAATAATAATGTTGTTGAAACGGTTGAATCGGCAGGTGCGGAAGCAGTCATGCCCGGTATCGTCAATTTTTTGAATTATTCCCTCCTGGGAATGGACTTTAAATACCGTTATCTCTCCGGCACAAAGCCGGCGCAGGTAATTGCCAATCTGTGCATCGGCGGGATAGAATTTTACTGTAAACCTTTTAGAGATGCACTGGCCCGCAGCCGCCGTTTTTCACCACCCAAAACTATCAGGCAGATGGCTCAAAAGGCCAGGAATATCCTTTCCACCGGCCACCAGGCCGGCGAAGGGTGGTTTCTCACCGGTGAAATGGTCGAGTTGATCGAAGAGGGTGTGGAAAATATTATCTGTATGCAGCCCTTTGCTTGTCTGCCGAATCACGTTACGGGGAAAGGGATGATCAAAGAAATAAAACGTGTTTATCCACAGGCCAATATTGTGCCGATTGATTATGACCCCGGCACAAGTGAAATCAACCAGATCAACCGGATCAAACTCATGCTTTCCACGGCCTTTCGTAACCTGGAGGAAACTGTCACCGGCGAGACAGTTGAACCCTAATAATAGTTATCTTCTTCAAAAATAATATTGTTATCAGAGTCATATGCCCTAATACTATAAAAATCCCAGCCTTGAACATTATCTAAGGTATGTCAAGTGGTTCCCCCGTCACTAATCGGTGCTTTCTTTGGCAAGGTAGGTTTGGAATGTAAGGGTCCAGTTTTCAACATAATGACCTAAGGCCCATTCGGCCATGATGACTTCTTCGCCTTCTTTCAAAGGGATTCTTTCCAAAGGGTGCCCTGCCAGATTCTCCTGATACATTCGATACACTATTATTTCGGAACCTGTAACCACCAGAGCCATATCCTTATCAGGTGAGGTAAAAACATCAACCGCACTGGGGACATGGTTCTTAACCCGGGTCCAGGGGATATTCAGGTTATTATAGAATACTACATGATCTGGCGGGATAACAGTAATATTATAATCCACATCGTTTGCTCTGCCTTTAAAAATCCAATAGCCCATTTTCCTTGCCAGGCCATAATTTTCTTCATCCCGCAAGTGCGGGGCGATCTGTTTCGCCCCAAGCTGTTGTGCCAACTTCCGGTATCCTTGTTCCATTGCCGCAACGGCTTCCGCTCCGGCCAGATCCGATATCTTGACCGCCTTCATTGCAGGGAGGCTGTCCACGGCGAATATTTGCAGCTTGCTTCCCTCGCTGGTGCTGCCGTCGTTTAAAGAGGACTGTTTTAAATTTTCTTCAACGCAAACATAATCATTGCTGATATAGTTTATTCTGCGGTGAATAGAGCCCTCTTCCCCTTCCCAGCGGGCGGGATCTAAAGCTAAGGCCGGTTCTACAGCGTCTGGCAAAGTGTCTGACAAAGCGTCTGACAAGGAGGGTGTTATTGCAGGGGGGTCTTTTTCTTCCTTCCCCATGATATTATCAACGACTAAAAAATCCTCTTCTGCTTTCCCTTCAGCCTTTCTAATAACCTGC
Organism: uncultured Desulfovibrionaceae bacterium; assembly: GCA_964597455.1. Classification (GTDB taxonomy): domain Bacteria; phylum Bacillota; class Dethiobacteria; order DTU022; family UBA8154; genus DUQX01. Next base: position 3,202 of record CAZQXY010000096.1, on the reverse strand, counting down.
AGCCGGTAGAAGCCGCTTCTTCTGGGAAATAAGATCGTCTCCGCCTCCAGTACAGGCGCCAGCTTTTGCTCTGTCAGCGCCAGCCAGAGCGTGCGGTATTCTACGCCTGTATGACCCTGATCGTCCCTCTCCGGGGCGCACAGCCCAAGCAGTAAGCCAGTTTGGTTGCCCGGGGGAGCCTCCAGGGTGCCGGCGCCAAATAAAGCTGAAGTGCCCGCCCCATTTTCGTCTGCGGCTGCATCTGCAGCTATAAAGGGGGCGAAGACCGTTGCATCGACTTTATCGGCGACCTTTTTAACGCGATAGCTGTTGTTAAAAAGGTTCAACAACAACTCGCTGTCATTCTCCCGCAGCAGCTCACAGAAAAAAAGATGGCTGTCGGAAAGCGTGAAAACCTCCATTTCGGTATTTTTAAAACGAAAGCCCTCTGGAAAGGCCCGGTGATGGTAGAGCAGATAGGCTTCCGTCTCGACTCTTTTAACCTGATAATGGGGGTTTAACAGAAAATATTCACCCATTAAAGCA
>CAZQXY010000096.1:0-2667 GCA_964597455.1 uncultured Desulfovibrionaceae bacterium | reverse complement strand
TCGCGCGCGCCCTGGGCGTGGCGCGGTCGACGATCCTGCGCCGGCTCCCCAGCCGCAGCCGTATCATCCGTATCATCCGTATCACCCGTATCATCCGGATCATCCTGCAGCAGGGAAACGATCTCCCAGCTGCCCTGCAGGGGAAACTCGAGATTCTGGGGAGGGATAATCCTCAGGGTATAGCCTGCACCTTGACCCATGCAGCCGCCGGACAGAGCTCCTGCAAGCAGCAGGATGGCAAACAGCGGAATGACTGCCGCCGGAAAAATTTTCTTCATTATTCACTCACCGCTTCCTGAGGTAAAGTAATCGTTACGCGTGTGCCCTGGCCAACCTGGCTGGCGATCTCCAGTTTTCCCTTCATCAACCTGATAATTTCGTCGGAAAGGGAGAGGCCGATACCGTTTTGCGATTTGCTGGTTTTTCCCTTAAAGAACTTTTCTTTGACACGGGGCAGCTCCTCTGCGGGAATCCCGCACCCGTTGTCTGCAATATAAAAGTAGAGCTGTCCGTTGTCGGAGACCGCCTGCAGGGAAACCTGCCCTCCGGGAGCCGTAAATTTGAAAGCGTTGTCCAGCAGATTGATAAAAACTTGCTTCAAGCGGTCTTCATCGGTATAGAGGAAGAGGAAAGGGTCATCCCCGTCATATGCGATCTGTAGATCTATCTCTTCGCGTGACGCCCGGGGGGTTAACTGGATGCGCAGGTGTTCCAAAAGATCGGCAAGGTTGACCTTCCTCCTTCTTAAGGTAATCTTCCCCGAGACAAACCTGGAGAAATCCAGAAGCTCAGCTACCATAGCGGCCAGCCGGTCGCTTTCCTTTTCAATAATATCCAAACCGTCCCGCAAGAGCTCCTGGTTTTCAAAACCCTGCTTGAGCGTAACGGCCCAGCCTTTGATGGAAGTCAGGGGTGTGCGTAATTCGTGGGAGACCGAAGAAATAAAATCGTTTTTCAGTTCATCCTTCTTAACAATCTCACTGGCCAGGTAGTTTAGCGTTTCGGAGAGTTTGCCGATCTCATCTTTTGATTTCTGGGGACTTTTTACCTTATAGTTTCCCCTGGCCATCTCCTCTGCAGCCAGGGTAACTTTCTTCAGCGGTCCTGTAATTGTATTGGCTAAAAAAAAGCTGACCAACCCGGAAAAAAGGATTACCGCGCCGCCAAATAAGAGGTAGCTGTAAGCTACGCGCCTGATTTCTTCGTTTACCTCGCTCAGGGAGGCCACAAAACGTAAAACTCCCACCTGCTCCTCTGCCACAACGATGGGGCAGGCCGCAGCCATGACCTTTTCCGTATCATAGGGGATGCGCCCAATCCAGGTTCCTTTTTCCCCCTGCAGCGCTGCCCGGACATCATCCTTTTCCCCGGCAGGATCGGCGGTAACCCCCAGGGAATTCATGATTGTGCGGCCATCCATATCAATTATCTCCACCTGCGCCGTTACCTGCTTCCAGAATGTGTCTACATTATTGAGGACATTTTCCTGCAGCGTCGCATCTGAAAAATACCTTTCATAAAGAGCTGTGGATGTTTGGAGCTGGTTGACCAGGGTGTCTTCCAGGTTTTTATAGTAGTTGTTGCGGATGCCGGTGATTAAGAAAAGCTCCATAATGATCGCCGTAATCACAATGATAAACATAAAAATCATGACCAGCCTTTTCTTGATACTAGACATGCTCACCGGCTCCTTTCAAACGGTAACCGACGCCCCAAACAGTCTCTATCCACCGGGGGGCAGAGGGGTCCTTTTCCAGTTTCTCCCGTATCCTGCGGATGTGGACATCCACGGTTTTCAGGTCCCCAAAATAGTTCTGGCCCCAGACACTGTTCATGATTTCATTGCGGCTGAAGGCTTTCCCGGGGCTGTTCATGAAAACTTTCATGATGGCAAATTCCGTAGGCGTCAGCTCTATTTCGGCGCCATTTCTAAAGAAACGCTGCCCCTCCAGATCCAGCTTGAGCTCCCGGAAGAAAACGCAGCGGGCTTTTGCAGAAGGATAGCTCGCCAGTTTGCGCAGGTTGGCGCGGATCCGCGCCACCAGTTCCAGGGGGTTAAAGGGCTTGACCATATAGTCGTCAGCCCCCAGCTCCAGCCCCATAATCTTATCCATATCCTCTCCCCTGGCCGTCAGCATAATAATGATAACCTGCGGCATCAGCCGCCTGATCTGCATACAGACTTCAAAACCGTCCATGGCCGGCAGCATTACATCTAACACTATTACATCGGGGTAACAGCTTTCCGCCATCCTCAGGGCCGTCTCCCCGTCCTCGGCTTCCAGGACTTCAAAATCTGCCCTGTGCAAATTAATGGAAATAAATTTACGAATGGATGCTTCGTCTTCCACAACCAGAACCTTTGCCTTGTCCGCTCGCATGGATGGTCACCCCTTCATGCTCTTTCATTGCCATTGTTCTTCTATTGCTATTGTACTATAAACGCGGAAAACTTTCTGCAAGAAATCCTTAAAAATTAAAACCTTAACTGTTTTGTAACCAATCTTTAATAACTCTGTAAATATTTGTCGAAGCGGAGTAATTACAATGGTAATTAGAGAGAGCAAGTTATGAGGGGTTGTTCGCCCATGCGGGCGAAATCATTTTTTTGAAAGGAGCATTCTCGGAATGGAAAGCAGGTATTACAGATTGCAGTACAAGTTGCAG
>CAZQXY010000095.1:450-7475 GCA_964597455.1 uncultured Desulfovibrionaceae bacterium | reverse complement strand
TTTTTTGCGAATGGCCTCAGCGGCATAGAAAGCAGCGGGGCCGCTACCGATGATGGCATACTTTGAATTAAGCATATCTATCACTTCTCCCGTTCCCGTTAAGAAAGCCCAAGTTTTGAACGCTTTTCGTTAATATGCTCTACAATGAGCCCGGCAGCTTTTAAAGGATCTCCTTCAACCGCAAAGGAAGCCCCAACAACATCTTTAGCCCCTTCTGTTAACAGCGCCGCAACGTTACTGCTCCCCAATACCGGAGGAACTGTTCCCAGCACAGTAAAGATTCCCGAGGCAACCACATAGGCGCCGATACTTACAGCCTTTTCGGACATCCATTCCGGAGCAGCCCCGGCAAGCGGCAGATCGCTTATATCAACATCCAGCGCTTTGGCCGCTGCCGCAGCCACAACCAGGATGCGGCTAATATCCACACAGGAACCCATGTGCAGGACAGGCGGTATTTGCAGTGCTTCACAAATCCCGCGCAAACCGGGCCCGGCTTTTGCAGCCGCTTCCGGCAGAAGCAGCCCCGCCTTTGCACTGGCTATCGCCGCGCAGCCTGTCTCTACTACCAGAATATCCTGCTTGATAAGTTCTTCAGCAAGCGTAACATGGCCATAATCATGTTTAATTTTCGGGTTATTGCACCCCACTACACCGGCAATCCCCTTTATCTTTCCTTCCTTGATCGCGCTTAGCAAAGGGTCGAGGGACCCGCCAAGGGCGGAAAGAATGGCTTCCACGCTGAAGCCGGCGATGAAATCCATCTTTTCTGAGGGGATAAAGACCTTTTCTTTGTTCCTGCCGGGGTAATTCTCCACGGCGATTCTGACTATCTCCCTGGCAACTTCCAGCGCTTTCCCCTCGGTAAAGGGAACGTGCTGCGCTCCAGGAAACTTGGCTTTCGGAGAGGTGGAGATGATTTTTGTATGGTAGCACCCGGCCACTTCCGTCAGGGAGGGCATGATACACTGTACATCGACTACCATCGCCTCCACAGCACCGGTTATAATGGCCAGTTCCTGCTGCAGGAAGTTGCCGGCGATGGGGATATCGTGCCTCATCAACAGCTCGTTTCCGGTACAGCACATACCGCTTACATTTATTTTTTTGGCTCCCTTTGCCCTGGCAAGCTCTACAAGATCCGGGTCGCTCGCCGCGGAAACGATCATTTCGGAAAGGGTGGGCTCATGCCCATGAACGACAATATTTACCTCGTCCTCTTTTAAAACCCCCAGGTTACTTTCACCTTTATGAGGTTTGGGAGTGCCAAATAACACATCGGATAATTCCGTCGCCCACATGGAACCGCCCCATCCATCTGACAAAGCCGCCCGTAGTCCATGCAAAATCAGATTGACATAGTCGGTATCCACCCCCATATGGGTGCGGTGCATAATTTCGACAATTTCCCTGTCTATCCCACGGGGAACAATGCCCAGCTTCTCCCAAACTTCTTTTCTCTGGGAGGGAATGCGTCCGAGCAGTTCAAGGTTGCCCTTGCTGGTTCCAAATTCTTCAAGAGCTATGCGCGCAATATCGGCTGCGATTTCCTTTTCCGCCCGTCCATCGGCAGCAACCTTTAATTCCCCCGCCAGGGCCAAAAGTTTCTCTTTATCTTTAATTTCATAATCCGGCGCTCCTCCCTCGGCGGCATGAAGCAGCGTCTCCACAATATCGCGCCCGTGGTCCGAGTGAGCAGCCGCCCCGGAGGCAATGGTGCGCAGCAAATTGCGGGCCACAATCGTATCGGCTCCAGCCCCGCAAACCCCTCTATCAGGGCCATTGCCAAAAGGATCTATGCGGCACGGCCCCATATTGCAGTTGCGGCAGCACAGGCCGATCAGGCCAAAACCGCACTGCGGTTCCTGTTTTTTCAAACGGTCCCAGGCAATTTCCACACCATTCTGTTCAGCTCTTGACATCATGGCCTGGGTAGCACGGTCAATGCTTTTCTGTACATATTTATCCTTTATATCCTTTATATCCTTACCCATATACTTTCGCTCTCCTCCCTTTACTATTCTTTTTACTATTCTTTAAAATTGGTCAGGTATTCTTTTCGTTTCTCTTTTGTAAACAAAGGAACTTCCGCCAGTGAAATAGCCTTCGTTGGACATGAAGCCACACAAGCAGGGACATCCCTTTCGGGACAGCGGTCGCACTTCAGTGCAACCTGTGCCCTTCTGTCCTGTGCAATTACTCCAAAGGGACAGGCCATAACGCACATCCAGCAACCAACACACTTTTCCCTGTCGTGATTTACAAGCCCGGTATTTTCATCCCTCCACAAAGCCCCGCTGATACAGGCCCTGATGCACTGTGCGTCTGTACAGTGACGGCACTGCAGCGGAAAGTTAAACTGCTGTCCGGCCTCAACATACACTCTGGAAACGGGAGCCATACTTTCAAATAATGCCGCAAAAAGATCTTTCGATTCCGAATGCTCCACCGCACAGGCAAGTTCACAGGTTTTACATCCGAGACAGTGCTCCAGGTTGATAAGGATCTCCTTCATACATTCACCCCCTTCTGTAAAAAAATAAATGGCAGGCTTACTACAAATAAATCTCGCCAAGGTTCGCTTAAATCCCATTGCTTTCCCCATTGCGAATATTCAGTATTTTTTATCAAGCTTCCCCGCGCTTCTCCCTCGAGATCTTATTTTGTATAATTCTACATCATACCTTATCATACCTTCATTTTCCTTCCTGATGAGCTATTTTCCTAATTAAACTGAATCACCCGGAACGGAAAGGATGTCGCGCTTCTCACAAACGTCAAGAGTAAAAAAATAGACGCGCTCAGATCATTGCGAGGCATCATCAAGGATGTCGATATAACCCCGGATGAAATCCGGGAAGAAAGGCTGGGCAGTCCGGACACTCTGCTCCATCTTAGAGATCGTAGGTGTGGGGAAAACCGATATTCTGAATGCAATAAAACTTGGGCTGTCTGACTTTGAGGACTCATTAGCCGCACAGTGCGCAAAGCAGGTTAAAGCCGAATACATCGTGACGCGCGACATCTCTGACTTCGCGAACTCCCCGGTTCCCGCAAAAGAGCCCGCCGACTTTCTCAAACAGTTAAAATAACCGAAACACCGCCGGAAAAGACTGAGTCCCTGGTGTTTCCAGGATTGACGGTGGGGGTAGAGCTGGATTTCCGTTAGTTTACAGCAGCAGGGGAATAAAAGAATTCTGCCTTGGAAAAACTAGTCACCGCAAGAAATTCTGTAAAAGAGGTGACTGCATGGCTGAAATTAATGAAAAGTCCAAGCAAAACCAGTTAGCCGAGAAGGAAATTACGACCTGGTTGCCAACAATATGCCCATATTTTTCATTCACGATGGGATCAAATTCCCAGATCTGGTGCATGCTATCAAGCCGGAGCAACACAATGAAATTCCCCAGGCTTCCGCAGCCCATGATACTTTTTGGGATTTCGTGGTCAATACTCCAGAACTCGCCCATATGATTATGTGGCTAATGTCCGATCGTGCTATTCTTTTCCCTTTTGTCTGATAATATGATATCAATATCTTTCCTTAATTCTTCTTCAATGTGATTGATTTTTTAGGAGGGGATCATTGTAATGTTTGACAAATCATTATATCTTGAAAAGAATGTGGGCACGACAGACCGGGTTATTCGGTTAGTGCTGGGCATTGCACTGGTAACGGTGCCAGTTATTTACGAGTTTTCCCCATGGGCTATTGCTATTTTGGCAGCAATCGGCGGAACTCAGATTATTGAAGGTATCATTGCGTATTGACCGGTAGAAGACCTTCTGGGGTGGTCTACCCTGCGAAAAGTCGAGCCTTAAATACAACTTTACGAACTTAACAGTTTTTCATAAATAGCACTAAATATAATATTACACTTACCTAATACTTCCTTAGCAAACTCTAAATGATTATAATTGTTTTACCCAATTTAGTCATAATTTTACCACGCTTCTTTTCCTACAGGGTTACCCCAATCAATATCTAATTTTGGGTTTAATTTTTCCCCTTCACATTGTTCTGCTAAAAGCTCAAATTTTGTTTTATCTTGTTTCTTTCTAAGGATTAATTTTTCTCCCTCTATGTCAATATTAAAACTTATATTTTCAAAGTTATTACGACCTAAAGCTTATCCCTGGCACCATACTTCCCCAGCATTAAGCCGGCCAAAATCAGAAAGAAACCGATGCCGTAATAAATTACTGGAGGAAACTCCCCCGTCTTAGGTAATTCCGGATCACTTATTTCTTCCCCAGGGGGCAGCCCCGGTTCATCCGGAGGTATTATAATTTGTTGTTCTTCCTCTTCCTCTCCGGAAGGTTGATCTGACAAATCTGGCTGTCCAAGGGGATCTGACGGGCCAGAAGGATCTAAGAGATCAGGAGAATCCGGTAGATCTGGTGGCTCTGCCGGATCAGGCGAATCCGGATCCGGTGAATCGGGTGGATCAGGGGGATCGGGCGGATCGGAATCATCAGCTGCCCCCTTTGCCGTAAATATCCACTGTAAATCAATGTCTTTCCCCTGCAGCTCGTTACCCGCATTTTCATCCAGGAAAATAGAAAATTCGAATTCCCTTGCTCCTGCGCCGGGGGAAACAGTTCCTGCGTCTATCTTCATTAACTCTTTCAGAGGTCCGCTGTACAATTCATTATCAGGGGCACCATGCTCAACAACATCTATTTTTAAACCTTTATAGTTATAAAGGATAAGCTCTGCTTCATCAGTAGATATCACTTTCTTGTCAATCAGCAGAGTAAATTTTTTGCTCCCCGTATTGCTTACCTTTACGATGGTGGACGGTTCTTTATCCACACAACCCGGGTAACCCGGATATAAGTTTTTAAACATGAAAGGATTATCGGAATGATCCACGCGCAGCCCAAAATCTTCGCTTCCATAAATCACCAGGCCCCCCTTTGTCCCGGAGGCAAAAGACTGATCATACAATAATATTCCCGTCAAAATCGATGCAACGGGTATTAAAACGAAAAGAATAAAGCAAAAAATGATTTTGTTTCTCATTCGCGGACCTCCCTGTCTAGCGCAGGCGCTGGAGCAGATGCTTTTGGGATAGAACGCCCAGAGGTGCAGAGAAAACCTCACCAAGATTGTAGCGGTAGGCATACTGCTCAGAAAAAACAAAAAATGAATGCTCGTAGTTTTCCTCGTTTTGTCCGTTTTGCCCGTTTTGATAAAAAATCGGTTTTCCAAGTTCGTCAGCGATCTTCAACAGGTCCTCAAAAGATGCTACCAAAAGAATATTGTCGTGGCCGGAAGCGGAGATTTTTTCTGTGCATTTGACGATCCTGTCATGATACTGCTTTAAAATACGCGACAATCTCTTCTTGACAAAATTATTTCTTTCTTCCTTGCCAACAGTCACCTGAATAAAGATCAGCAAAAACAAAACCAGCAGGATAGAAAGCAAAGCAAACCCCGACCGCGCCTCTTCAAAATAAGGAACGGGCTCTACCCTTGAAGCGGGGATGCCGCCCGTCTCGCTATCCTCCAGGCTGCCTCCAACCGTAAAAACATTGCCGCTTAAGGGAATTATCAGTTCGGAGGCAGCCGTTTCCTCGATTGCCCCCTCCGGAGTATCGGCCGCCAGGCCAACATTATAATTCACCCGCAAGTTGAGTTTCTGCGGTGAGAATCCTGTTGTCTCCACAATAGAGTTGGCCAGGGCAACATACTCGGAAAACGGCAGGATAACCTCTTCCCGCAGAAAGACATCTTTCCCGTGCACATGAAAAGCCTCAGGGGCCAAAAGGGGAAAATTCTTCTCCCAGACCAGGTAATCCTCCTGCCCCGTAAGGGCTACTATGTTAGCGGTAACGCTGTATTCGCCGTCAATATCAGCCTTGCTCCCCGCCGAAAAACGGTAGGCAAACTCTGTACTGATATAATCCGTCAATGCGCTAATATACGCCCTCCCCGGCTCAAGGTATGTTTCCTCATAAAGCTCATTCGGCAAAAGATAGACCCGGTAATCTAACGTGCTTTCCTGGCTGTAAGGAAATGCCGTATAATCAACCGTTGTTTCAGCCGGCCTTGTATAACTCCAGTAAAGCCCTGCCAGTGCCAAAACCAGGAAAAAAAGTAAAACCGCAATTACCCTCTGTCTTGTGTTTTTCTTGAGCGTCCATTTCTTCATCTTCCGCATCTTTCTCCCCTGCTTTCTTCCGCTTCATCCATCGGTATTGAATTGAATCACACTACCGGCATTGAATCACACTACCAGTAAAATATAATTGATTAAATGATCTGATCAACATAGGTCAAACATTCCCTCAACACAGAACATATTGGTTGGACTTTAGTCAATCGAACAACTTTATTTCTCCTCATCCGTATCCACGGCCTTTATAACTGGCTTGTAAGTTATGCATCCAGCCAGAGAATTCAGCATTGGCAACATCGGTCAGCCGCCCCGGCTGCGCGCCCAGATCGTAATCCAACCCACCCTGGGAATCGTATATATAACCTTCCCGATTACCTGTTCCGTCAAGACAGGATCCGCGTCCCGGTTTTTATTCGCATCGCCCTTGGTCCAGAACACCTTCCTGCCCGCCTCATCTTCCCCTATCTCCACAACACGGTGCGCAATGCGCAGATCACCGTCCCTGAACTGGATTACATCGCCGATTTTTACCGCCCCGGCAGGCTCCTTTTTTACGATCACCACATCCCCGACGCCGATCTCCGGCGACATGCTGCCGCTGACAATCGCCGTGGGAAAATAACTAAAAACGCCAACGGAAAACCATATGATCAGCACACAGATCCCGCTCGTCACAAACCAACCCAAAGGGCTCTCTGCATCCCCGCCCTTCCTCCCGGACCTCGATGACTCACCCATATAAAGCTGGTGGCTCAAGATCAGCGCAAAGGCCGGCGCAAAAGTCCCCACCAGCGCCAGGGTAATCCAGTCCAGATCGGGGAGCACCGGCAAAAACCAGCGAAAAGCCAGAAGCGTCCCCCGGTAAATAATCGCCGGCAACGCCCCGCCCTGGAAAGCCAG
>CAZQXY010000095.1:0-440 GCA_964597455.1 uncultured Desulfovibrionaceae bacterium | reverse complement strand
GAGAGCGCCGGAAAATAAATACTCCCGATAAACTTCACCGCCCCCAGCCCTTCAGTAATATCAACCACCCTGTTCAGTGAAAACCAGAAAAATGAATAAACCAGACTGGTCAGCACAACACCCGCAACCGGGCGTTTGCGGAAGAACACATTCAGAAACCAGGCCCTGCTCATCTCCATCCCTGCAACCATAGAACCCAGGTATAAAATGTTGACAAGAATCCCTCTGAAACTCAGATCATAGGGGCTTTTGCCGAATCCTTCCAACAGCCCGCCAGCATAGACTGCCATAATCCCGACAACAGCGCTTAGGAAAGCAAGCCAGCAAAGCATTTTCCTAAACCTGAGCTTGGCTGCAGCTCTCCTGGACGGCAGTTTATATACGATAAAAGCAACCCCGGCCCACAGCAGGGCGGGCATGCCATAATTCCCCCAGAAACC
>CAZQXY010000094.1:0-7660 GCA_964597455.1 uncultured Desulfovibrionaceae bacterium | reverse complement strand
AGCTGATCGTCTGTCTCCTCGTAAGGAAAGGCCTCCTCAAATTCCTTCTGCCATGGCTGATCAGGCAAAAAAGCATAGCCCTTCACAGCTTCCCTTGCCGCATAAAGAGAGAGAAGATCCCTTGCCAGTTCCTGGACGGAAGCATGGACACGGCTCTTAACGCGCGCCCATTCCTGCCCTCCGAGAGAAGATACTTTGGGAGGATGGGCCTCCCCTCCTACATATCTCTGCAGCACATCAATCTGTTCAACCGGGAGATAAAGTTTATCTTCCTTGGCGTATTTGATATAGAGGTAATCGCGCGTAACGTCGTCAACATCCATAGTGCGTATACCCATATATCTTCCAATCCCGTGCTGTTCATGGACAACGAGGTCACCCATCTTGAGCTCCTGAAAATCGCTTAAAGCATTTTTACTTTTGGGAGCAGCCCAGCGCTTCTTTTTTCGATAACCGGGCAGGATATCTTTATCCACAAGCACCGTCAGTTTTAATGAAGGCATGACAAATCCGTTTTCCAGTCTCCCGGGGATAATATTAATGCTCCTTAATGTTTTTCCCCTGTTCTCCGCCTTCTCTCCAGGAAACGGAAGAATATCGCTGCCCTCACTTAACGTCTCCACTTCACTCTTGCTTTTATTCAGCAATACCCGGAAATCCGCTGAACGCGAAACACTGAATTCCTGTTCACGAAAGAGCTTCTCCATTTCACCGGCTCTCTTTTCTCCATCACAGATCAGAAAAATCTCGTATCCTGAGGACCACCAGTTCTTTATTTCATCTTTCAGCAGATCCAAACGCCCCATAAACGAGGGCACGGAACGGGACTGTATATTTAAAGTGCCGGCAACGTTTACAAAAGGAAGGCGGCCCGAAAAAGGGGCTAAGGCGATAATCCTGAGGGGTTTCCGGTTGAATAATTCCTTAAGACTCCAGCATATATTCGCCTGACCGGGCAATATATCCCCCTGCAGAAGGAGCCCCGTCTGGAACTCCCGCAGTTCCTTTAAAAGAGATTCCGCCTGCGCGGCAACGTTCTCCGGTTCATCCCAGATGAGCAGCGCACCCTGCGGCAGGTAATCTGCCAGTGCGCCGGGCTCGGGGTAAAAAAAGGATACAAAATGCTCCATCCCCTCAAATGAACCGGAACTTTCCAGTTTTAAGAGACAGTTCTCCACTCTGGTCCTCATCCTGTCGGCGGCTTCTTCATTTTTTTGCTTTTTAAGCCTGGAAACGCTTTTCTCCATCTCTTCCAGGATAGCTCTGGTCCCCCTCCGCCGGGATGTTTCATTCAGGATCACTTCCCGGGCGGCCAATACGGGGATAGCGGAGATGGAGTGCAAAGAACGCTGGGTTTCGGCATGATAATATTTGATTCCCTCAACTTCTTCGTCAAAAAAGGATACCCGCACCGGATGAGGAGTATGAAAAGGGAAAATATCGATAATATCCCCCCTGACGCTAAAATAACCCTCGCTTTCCGTCAGTTCGGTCCTTTCATAACCCATTTCCACTAATTTTTGCAACAAAGTTTTCCATTCAAACCTCTTCCCCGTTTTGAACTCCAGGATGTTTTCCTTCCACAGGTCCGCCGGAGTAAGTTTGCTCAGCAGAGCAGCAACGGGAGCGATAACCAGCACCCGCTTCCCCAGTGCCAGCCTTTCCAAAACCCGCAAACGCTGCTGGAGGATCTCCCTGCTCTGGGTTAAAACCTCTCCCGCATAGAAAAAATCCCTTCCCGGAAGAAGATATACCTCCCCTTCGGGGAGAAAGGCCTTGATCTCCTCGTATATTTTTTCCGCCCTGGCCATGTCTTCAGTCAACACAACGGAGGCTGCAGGATTGCCGGCAAAAAGAGCCGCCATAAGATAACTGCGCCCGGAACCTTCCAGGCCGGTTACCAACTGTGCGTGACTCTCATCCTGTGATTTCTGCAGGTTAATAAAAGAAAGATCATCCCGCCATTTATTGAGCAGATTATACGGCAATTGATTACCTCCTACCAAATAAAACAGAAATAGACTTTATACTTCTAACCGGGGGTAAAAGTAAAAGTCATTATTGTCTAAATTGTGTGAAAAATAGCCACGATCGTGAAAATAAAAAACAGCTCATGATCGTGAAAAGAAGATCATGCTCCAGCATAGAAAGATAAGCCTTGTCCGGGTTAACCCTTCTTGCTTGCCTGGTTTGCCTGGATTCACCCCGGTCACTTAAAGCTCTCCAAAACACCTTCTGCGAGGCTTTCTTCAAAACAGGCCGGACAGAGCGAATAGAGCAAAAGACCCTGCTCCTCGTTGTATTTTATTATATCTTCCTTTTCTTCCAGCGTCAACGTATTGATACCGAGCTTTTCCAGCGTAAGATCATCAATCTCCAGCGTCTCCTGTGGTTTGCCACAAATATCACAAATGTATGTTACCTTCATCGTGTCTTCCCTCTCAAGTTCTTTTACTGTTCTCAGCCGGGCATATATACACACCATCATATGCCGCCAATTATTATTCTGCCTTTCGGAGGGAAAATTATACAAAAAAGAAGGTTATTCACGCTCGTGGGGCAGAGCGTTATACCTGTTCATGGCCTGCTCAATTCCGCCGGCCAGAAATACCTCCGCCGCATCCGCTGCCGTTAACACAAGCTCATGCATCCGCTCCATTTCCCCGGAAGTAAGGGGGGTCAACAGAAAATCCGCCTCATCCGAAAAGTTTCCGGGTCCCCTCCCCACGCCCAGCCGCAGCCTGAAAAAATCTTCACTGCCGAGCTGGGCGATAATCGAGGCCATCCCTTTGTGTCCGCCACTCCCGCCTCCGGGACGGAGACGAAGCCTCCCCGGCGGAAGATCCATGTCGTCATAGATAACCAGCAGCTCTTCAATTCCCAGGGCAAAATGCTCCAGAAGAGCTTTAACTGCTAACCCGCTGCGGTTCATAAAGGTTAATGGTTTTGCTAATAATACATTCTCGCCTGCCAGAACAGTTTCAACAATAAAGGCATTACATTTAATATCCTTAAATTTTACCTTCCCCCGGAATGCCAGCTCATCAACAACCCAAAATCCGGCGTTATGCCGGGTATGTGCATATCTTATCCCGGGGTTTCCCAGGCCTACAAGCAAAAACAAGCCTACCACCTCATTAACCGCAATCTGACAGAGGAGTTATTATTCCTGTTCTTCCTCCGGTTTCCCTGCAACTGTTTCCCCTTCTTCCGCCTCTTCCTCTTCCGGAGCTATCTCCTCCTCATGCGGAGCCAGAACGGAAGCCAGGTTTTCCAGAGGATCTTCAAGGATTTCAATCTCCTGCGGCAACTTAAGATCGGCTACGGTAAGGACATCGCCGATACCAAGATCTTCTATGGTAACATCGATGAACTGCGGAATGTCTCCCGGCATACATCTAATCCCAACTTCTCTCTTTTGAACCTGGAATACCCCTCCTTCTTTTACACCTGCAGCTTCACCAATATAGTTTAAAGGTACCTGCACATCAAGTTTATCCGTCATGGAAATACGAATTAAATCTGCGTGAAGAATAAAATCTTTTTGCAGGGGATCCCGCTGCACCTCTTTTACCATTACCGTCTCCTTCGTCCCGCCATTTTCCCCGCCTATAACCAGATCAAGGAGAACATTGGAACCCGCTGCCGTACTCAATGACTTCTTCAGCGATTTGCTGTCCAGGCTGATCATTAACGATTCGGTTCCCCGGCCGTACACTACCGCCGGCACCGTCCCCGCGGTCCTCATTTGATTCCTGCTGCCTTTACTGCCACTCTTTCTGGGTAAAGCTTCAATTTTAAAACGCTCCATAGTTTACCTGGCATAAATTGCCAGGGGCACCTCCTTTTACGCTGCTTAATCAAATAAAGCGCTTACCGATAGTTCTTTGTGAATACTGGAAATAGCATCGCCGATAAACGAAGCAACAGATAAAATAGTAATTTTTTCCGTGATATTGCTATTGCTATTGCCATTGCTGTTGTTATTGCTGTTGCTGTTGTTATTGTTATTGCTGCTGCTGTTGCTGTTGAGAGGGATCGTATTTGTCACAACCAGTTCGCGAATAGGAGAACTCATAATTCGCGTCATCGCCGGACCGGATAAAACGGGATGGGTACAACAGGCATATACCGACAACGCCCCCATCTGCATCAGTTTTTCGGCTCCCAGCGTAATCGTCCCGGCAGTATCAACAATGTCGTCGATCATAATGGCTTCTTTCCCCTTTACATCCCCAATAATGTTCATTACCTCTGCCACGTTTGGCTGGGGGCGTCTTTTATCGATAATTGCCAGGGGCAAACCCAAACGCTCGCCGAGTCCTCTGGCACGTGTTACGCCTCCCAGATCCGGAGATACAACCACTCCTTTTTTGATATTTTTCTGCCTGAAATAGTGTGCCAATATGGGCATCGCCATTAGGTGATCCACGGGAATGTTAAAGTAACCCTGAATCTGCCCCGCGTGGAGATCCATACAAATAACACGCTGTGCACCCGCTGTTGTAAGCAGATCCGCAACCAGTTTGGCCGTAATGGGCTCCCGGGCACGCCTTTTTCGATCCTGCCGGGCATAACCATAATAAGGTATTACAGCATTAATCCTTGCGGCGGACGCCCGCTTCAGAGCGTCGATAAAGATGAGCAGCTCCATCAGGTTATCGTTTACCGGATTGCAAAGAGATTGAATAACAAATACATCAGCCCCTCTGACACTTTCTCTGATATTAATAAATAATTCGCCGTCGCTAAAACGCTGAACTTCCCCCATGCCCAGCGGGATACCGATATAATTCGCCACCTCTTTTGCCAGTGACCGGTTCGCCGTTCCTGTAAAGACTTTCAGTTCTCGATCCGCTCTCAAGCTTAATTCCTCCAAGTCTAATTCCCATATTTTCTCCAAATTGGCTCCGGTTGGTTACATTTCTTTGCAGGTATCAGTTTCTCCTGCCATTATTTTTTTTCTTCTGCAAAAACCTTTTACCAAGCCCCTTCCTTATCTCCTGCCCGGGGCGGGAAATCATCAACGAACCGGGAGGTACATCGCGGGTAACGGTAGAGCCGGCGGCAATAAATGATTCCTTGCCGATACTTAACGGAGCCAGCAGGTTACTGTTGCAACCGATAAAAGCACCTTCCTCAATAATTGTTTTGTGCTTCCGCCGACCGTCGTAATTGACAACAATACTGCCGGCGCCCATATTTACACCGGGCCCAATCTCGGCATCACCGACGTAACTGAGATGGGGTACTTTGCTGCCCTGCCCAATGGAGCTGTTCTTAATTTCAACAAAATCACCTATTTTAACGGAAGCACCTATTTTACTCCCCGGACGGATATGGGCATAAGGTCCAATATTTACTCCGTTTTCAATAACGCTTTCCAGAACCAATGAATGCCGGCAGTGTACACCGTCCCCCACACATGTATCGACCAGATGCGCTCCCGGACCCAGCCGGCAGTTCTTTCCTACTGTTGTTTTTCCCTCCAGAACAGTCTGAGGGTAGATAATTGTATCGGCTCCTACCTTCACGCCTGCATCAATATAGGCAGAAGTGGGATCGATCATCGTCACACCATCAAGCATAAGCCGTTCATTGATCTTTTCGCGCATCAGGGCAGCAGCCTGAGAGAGCTGGAGGCGATCGTTGATCCCCAGCGCCAGACGCGCATCTTCAACCAGGTGAGCTTTCACCCCCAAGCTCGCTTCAACCAGCATGTGAACAAGGTCCGTTAGATAATATTCCCCTTTTTCCTCGTTTTTGGGCAACAGGGGAAGAAACCTCTTTAAAGCCTGAATATTAAAACAGTATGTTCCCGTATTAATTTCCCCTAATACCCTTTCTTCCGGGGTCAGATGCAGTTCTTCCACTATTTTTAGAACATCGCCGCTTTCACCCCTGACAACGCGCCCGTATCCGGAAGGATCCTTCATCAGGGAGGTAAGGACGGTAGCCGCCGCCCCGCTTTGACGGTGCAGAGAAATTAACTCCCGCAGCACTTCCTTCTCCAGCAGGGGGGTATCGCCACAGAGAACCAGGGCCAAACCCGCTTCAGGCAGGTAAGGCAGTGACTGCTGGAGAGCATGCCCGGTCCCCAGGCGCTCCTGCTGTTCCAGGTAAAAAAGCTCTTCTCCGAAATATTCCCTGACCTGTTCAGAGCCGTAACCGGTAATGATAACCTGCCTGCCTGTTACAGCTCCGGCAGACGCCAAAACATGCCAGAGCATGGGCTTCCCGCACAACCGGTGCAAAACCTTGGGCAGGGAGGACTTCATCCGGGTACCTTCTCCAGCAGCCAGGATAACAGCAATAAGCTCTTCCATTTATCTATACATTCCTTTCTCCGGGAACAAGGATTACGCAGAATTTTATTAAAACTGATTATAACCCTTCATTGTTGGAGTCTGCGAGATATTTGCGCATTAGCTTTAAATCTTCCGGTTTATCCATGTCAAAACCCAGCTCAGGATAATCGCTGATGATCGCCTTTGCCTTTAAATTGAACAGTTCGGAAAAACGCTTTTCAAGTTGGGCGATACTAAGCTTCCCGGCCAAACCGTTCATCAAAAATCCCGCGCCGAACATAGAGACCATCTTCAGGGGTTTTTTCCTGGAATCAATGAATTGTTTCAGGAATGGGAGGTTAGGCTCGATTGTTGTCGAGTTAACTAAGAAAATATTGCCTCCCGTAAAACTTCCCTCCTGCAGTTTGACAAAAGTCCGCTTCACACCGGGGAACGAGCTTTCACATACTTCCTTTCTCACAATAGGATAATAAAAATCCAGATCAAAGGGATAACTCTTTTGCAAAAAATCCCCTGTCCCTTCGGGAGTAATCAGGGGTATATCCGCCGTTGCGATCAGCAAAGGCTTTTTTGTTTTTAAATAGCGGATCGCCGCCGCCAGGTTTTCCAGAATCGAGCTCTCTTCGGGAACGAGCTCCAGAGCATAATCGTCCTTTAAGCATTCAAACTGCTCCACCGGCCCCACCAGAACAATCCTTTCGATCTTCCCTACACGCCTGAAGGCCCCGAGAACGTAACGAACCATTTCCAGATCACCAATTTTAATTAAGGCCTTGTTGGAGATCCCTTCAAGTTTCTCAAGTTCACTATTTGTCCCCCCGGCAAGGATAACACAATCGATCATCAACTATCACTACCCTCCGCCTTTTTCTTCTATCTCTATTATATCCCCTTTTCGGGCTATTGTCTCTGTTGTAATAGTCCAACATCCTTCGCGGGGGAGTTCCTTTTCCAGCTTTTCTAAAAGCTGATCATCCCTGGAAAGGATAAATAGCGTCGGGCCGCTTCCCGAGACCATTGCTGCCAGGCCTTTCTGCAACAACTTTTCTTTTAAAGATGCGGTGCCTTTATGCAGGCAAAAAACCGGGGTCTCCAGATGGTTTCGGATCAGCGAAGTCAAACCGTTAAAATAATCCTTCCCCAGGCCCACACCTGCGCCGTCAACGGTTTCCTCCAGCAGGCAGATGAATTGTTCAATTTCCGTCATGGGAGATATTTTCTCCAGATCCAGGGCGCCGTAAACCTCAGCGGCCGAAAGCTTTGCGCCATACACAGCCGCCAGCAGAACCTTTGTCCGCGGAAAAAGCGGAAGGGGCTGAATAATTTCTCCGCGCCCGACGGCCAGCGCCGTC
>CAZQXY010000093.1:0-7732 GCA_964597455.1 uncultured Desulfovibrionaceae bacterium | reverse complement strand
AAAGTCAATTTCCCGGGAGAGCAAAAAGAGCAATTAAGAGCAAACAAGAGCAAACTCGATACTTTTCATTTTCCGGGAAAGGTAAATTACATAAAAAAACCCTTTTCAGGAAAATATAATTTGTATGGCGAGAAAAAAATTGCTCTATGTGGCAAGGCCGCAAAGTGGAGGCATGTTAAAGCACCTGCGTGTTATAGCAGCCTATTTTTCTGCGCAGTGGGATGTATCCATCGCCGCGCCCCCGACGGTATTAGCCCAGGTTTATAGACATTGCGGCGCTCTGAAGTATTTTCAGCTGCCCCTTACAGGCTGCACATCTCCCTTGAGGGATGTTACCGTATCTGTGCAGCTGGTAAAGATCTGCCGCCGGGAAAAAATTGAGCTGCTTCACGCGCATGGTTTTAAAGCGGCTTTTGTGGCTCTGCCTGCAGCAAAAATATGCTGTTTGCCTCTTTTGATAACGGTGCATAATTCCCTGCTATACTCCGAAAAAAGCATCTTCCCGTCGGGATATTACTACCGGGCTTTGAAAAGTTTCGATTCTTTGATTACCGGTTATATTACTGTATCTGACGCCTTGCGCCAGGAACTTGCAGGCTGGGGCATTGATCAGGATAAAATAACAAGGATCTATAACGGTATCGATTTACGTGAATTCAGACCGGTAAAAAAAATAAAGGGAGAACCGGTGGAAAGGGAGATTGAGGAAGATTTGCTTTTTACTGATCTAATCGACAGTGATATTGATAGGTGTAATATTGCCGGCCTGGCTGACCTGAAAGCAAAGAACTCTTTGACAGGGAACGCCTTAATGGTAGGAACTGCCGGGAGGCTGGTTTCTCACAAGGGGATGGATGTTTTTCTAAAGGCCGCCGGCAGGATAGTATCCAGTTATGATCATGTATATTTTTTTATTGCCGGAGAAGGACCGGAAAGGAACAACTTGGAACACCTGCGGGATCTGCTTAGTTTGCAGGAAAAGGTCTTTTTCCTTGGACATGTAAAACAAATGGCCTCCTTTCTGGCAGGTCTGGATATTTTTGTTCTGGCTTCCCGCAGTGAGGGGCTTTCGATTTCCCTGCTGGAGGCGGGTTGTGCCGGTCTTCCCCTGATAGCCAGTGCTACGGGAGGTATACCTGAAATCGTTCGTGATGGGGAAACAGGCATCCTCGTTCCGGCAGAGGATGAGCTGTCGCTTGCAGAGGCCCTGGCGTTTCTTATTGGGGATTCCGAAAAGAGGAAAAGCCTTGGCCTTGAAGCTGCCAGGGATATACAGAAGCGGTTTACTGAGGATAATATGCTTAAAGAAACGGAAAAGGTTTATGATGAAATACTCAGGAAAAGAACAGGTAATACTGTCTGCTTTGGAAAATCAGTCTGAACAGCCGGCAGGTTTTCCAGGTTTATTTGTGCAAAAGGTTTTAAAAGGTGCAGTGACTCTAGTGACCCTGGCTCTTATTGTATTATTTGCCTGTGCTATTTCTTCAGTCGTACATGCGGAAAAGAGCACTTACGATAAGGATTTAAGGCGCAAGGTGATCCTGATCACTCTTGATAAAATTTCCCTGGATGATCTGTTGTCATATGCCGGGCCTGTTTTCCGTACGATTATGGATGATAGCGCTGTGGCGCTCATGAATGTGAATACTGCAGGTTCCCTGGGCAGTGACAGCGGGTACCTGACTATCGGTGCAGGCGCCCGTCTTCTGGGAAACTGGAGCGCCCGCCGCGCCTATAACAGGAATGAAACCCTGGAAGGCGATGCGGTGGAGGCCCTTTACCGCCGGCATACGGGAAACGATGACCTCCCGGAGGGAGATGTGCTGCACCTCTATCCAGGTGTTCTGCAGCGCCTGAACGAAACGCGTTCTTATCCCTTTCTCCTCGGCGCACTGGGCGAGGCTTTGAAATTAAACGGAATGCATGCGGCCGTCCTGGGAAATGCCGATAGCAGTTCGCTAAACAGGCAGGCGGTAACAATAGCTATGGACAGGGAAGGGGCCGTGACCTACGGGAATGTAAGTAAATCGCTGCTCAGGGAAAAGGACGAATTCCCCTTTGGTTATGCCGCAGATGCTTCCGCTTACCTTAATGCTTTTGAATCATTTTATGAAAAGGCATCGCTGATCGTTGTCGAGTGGGGTGATACGCGCCGCTTAGATGACTACCTGGATCATCTGCCCTACCCAAGAAGGGGTGAGCTGCTCAAGGTTTCGCTGGAGGAATTTGACCGCTTTTTGCAGGGAATCAGGCCTTACCTGGTTGAGGGAACGAGGCTTGTCTTCCTGACGCCCTCGCCTCCGAACTTTACTTTTAGCTCGGGGGAGAGGCTGACTCCGGTTATTTCTTATGACCCTGCAGCTGATCCTGCATCCCGCCAACCGGGGCTGCTTTTATCGGCGTCAACGAGGCGGCCGGGAATAATCACCAATCTGGATATCGCTCCTTCTGTTCTGGATCATCTGGGTATTGATGAGGAGCCGGTGTTTCTCTTTGGCGCGCCTTTCCGGGATGTGCCCGCAGCGAATCACCTGCAGGAGCTTGCGGCGACTTCCCGGAGTATTATGCGTATCTATACCCAGCGTCCGCCGATTATAAAGGGCTATATAACAGCTCAGATTGTATTATTGCTGGGAGGTCTGGCAGGCCTGCTTTACCATTTTAAAGCGGTAATAAAATTGATCCCCGGATATTATGCCCTTCTTTTTTTCCCCGCGGCGATTCTTCTCAGCCCTGCCCTGCCCGGTTTTCCTGCCGAATCCATCTATGTCAATGTTTTTATAATTTTGGCGATCAATTTGTTTTTTACCGCCCTGGCTTATCTTTTTTTCAAAGACCATCTGGCGCGTTTATCCTTTACGGGGCTGCTTATTTTCGGGATATTACTTCTTGATCTTTTGGGCGGGGCCTCATTGAATAGCCGCTCCTTTCTCGGTTACGACCCTATCGGAGGGGCGCGTTTTTATGGCCTGGGGAATGAATATATGGGGATAATGATCGGTTCCTTTATCCTTAGTATCGGCTCGCTTAGTTCGCTCATTACAAAGAATAAAAATTTTCCCGGGCAGGCCGCAGGACACCAAACAGCAGAAAAGCTTGCCCCTCAGGGGCATGTCTCCGGGGAAAAGGATCCTGGAAAGGATAACCCTAAACAGACGTTTTCCAGAGGGCGGGCGGCATTCTTTTGGGCCTTTGCCGTGCTGGCATTTTTTATTCTTTTTGTGATGGCTTCTCCCGTATACGGAACAAATTTTGGAGGCGCCGTGACTGCAGGGGTGTCACTGGCCTCGACTTCGGCCGGTTTGCTGGCCTTTTGGGGCCGTAAGGGATTTGCCATGTTTCCCCGTCTGAGGCGGGACAACACCGGGAACAAGAAGGGACCTGCCGTTTCTTTTTTCCCACAGAAATTGTATATATATTTAATTTTTATTCTGGCGGCAGGCGCACTGCTTTACTATTTCAATCTCCCCCGCCCTGATACGGCGATATCGCACTTGGGCCGGACCTGGGAGCTGGTGCGCAGTGATGGTCTGGTGGAACTGTGGAATATCGCCCAACGCAAGCTGGATATGAACTTCAGGCTGGTGCGCTATTCTCTCTGGGGCAGGATCATGTTTCTCTTTATTTTCCTGGTAGTTTTTCTTTATTATTATCCGGTTGGCCTCTCTAAGAAGATATTTCACGAAAAGCCGGGTTTTAAAGCGGCGATCGGGGGGATTATCGCGGGGACGGTTACTGCTTTCCTATTCAATGATTCCGGTGTTGTGGCGGCGGCAACGATTATGCTCTACGGAGGGCTGCCTTTCCTGCTGCTCTGTATCCATGAAATGTCCTCACGCTCCCGTTCAGCCGGAGATAGTTGAGTAAATTCAACAAAAATATTGTTTCTTGCAGGAGATCCGTATCTAAACATGGAATTATAGTGCAGCGTTCAGCGTTCAGCGTTTCTAAACGCTCCTGAAATATTAATTAAGAAAGGAAGATTATCATCCCTTGATATCCCTGGAAAGCAAAACCCTGTCGAAAAAGATTAATATTCACCTTTTACCAACCCAAAAATTTAAAACTGTTCTGGTTTCAGTATTTCTGCATCAAACCCTGCAAAAAGAACTTGCTTCTCCAACAGCCCTTCTCCCCGCGGTTTTGGAGCGTGGAACCCGTGAGTTCCCTTCTTTCAGGGACTTGAAAATAAGGCTGGAGGAGCTCTATGGCGCTGAACTCAGAGCCGATGTCCTGAAAAAAGGAGAACGCCAGATCCTCTCCTTTTCATTAGAGGTAATCAATGATAAATTTGCACCCGGAGAAAATTTACTGCAGCAGGGGCTTTCTATGCTTAAAAACCTGATCAGCGATCCTTTTCTGGAAAACGGGGTCTTTAAAAGAGAGTATGTCCAGCAGGAAAAAGAGCAGCTTGCTAAGGAAATACAGGGACTGATCAATGACAAGGTTAACTATGCCCTGGAATCCTGCGTTCAGGAAATGTGCGCCAGCGAAAGATTTGGGGTATTTAAATATGGGAGCATTGAAGATCTCGGCCCTATTTCCCCGGAGAGCTTGCACGGTTATTACCGGGAACTTCTCGGGAATAACCCGATAGATGTCTTTGTAGTGGGAGAAATAGAACCGGATAAAACCTTTGCCCTGGTCCAGGATATTTTTGATTTTACCAGGGATGCGGGCACAGGCGAACTTCCCCCGGTAGAAGTAAACCGTATCCCGGAAGAAGTGCGTTTTAAGGAAGAGTTCCTTCCGGTGACTCAGGGTAAACTTACGCTTGGTTACCGGATCAATACCTCCTACCAGGATGATGATTATGTTAACATGCTTCTCTATAACGGCATTCTCGGGGGGTTTCCCCATTCCAAACTTTTTCAAAATGTCAGGGAAAAAGCCAGCCTGGCTTACTATGCTTTTTCACGCCTGGAAAAACATAAAGGAATACAGCTGATCGGAGCCGGGATCGAGGCGGAAAATTACGAAAGTGCGCTGGGGATAATTAAAAAACAGGTAGAGGAGCTCAAAAAAGGGAATATTTCCCATGAAGAAATGGAATATACCAAAAGGGGGCTCATCAGTCAGTTTAGTATTATCGGTGATAGCCCGTATAGCCTGGTAAACTTTTTCCTCGATGGACTTATTAGCCGCAGGGAAGAGGATGTTAAGTATTTCATCGGGAAAATACAGGATATAAAGGAAGATGATGTGATTGAAGCTGCCCGTAAAGTTTACCTGGATACAATCTATTTTCTTTGCCCTGAAGACAGGGAAGGGGGTAAACAATAAGTGGAGATGGAAATAAAAGAAAACAAGATCCTTGATGAAAAAGTACATTCAGCTCCACTGGAGGGGGGCCCAGAGGTCTATGTGTTGCCCCGGGAGGGTTTTAATAAAAAATATGCTATTTTTTCCACGCATTTCGGATCCATAGATAATACTTTTCGTGCTGTCGGGGACGGGAAAGGAAAGATGACCCTTCCGGATGGCGTGGCGCATTTTCTTGAACACAAGCTCTTTGATGACGAAGAGGGGAATGTTTTTGATCGCTTTGCCGCTTACGGTGCTTCACCGAACGCTTTTACCAGCTTTACACATACCACCTATCTGTTTTCCTGCACCGATTTTTTCCTGGAAAATTTCAGGCTCCTGCTGGATTTTGTGCAGACACCCTATTTTACCGAAGAGAGTGTGGCAAAGGAGCAGGGAATAATCCAGCAGGAAATCTGCATGTACGAAGATAATCCCGAATGGCGTGTTTATTTTAATCTCTTAAAAGCCCTCTACGAAAAACATCCCGTGCGTAATGACATTGCCGGAACCGCAGAGAGCATCAGCCGGATTACAAAGGATATTCTTTATCAGTGTTATAATACTTTTTACCACCCCCGCAATATGGCTCTTTTTGTTATCGGTAACGTTTCTCCGCAGGAGATAGTTAACGAGGTGGAGGAAAGCATCTCCAGACGTACATTCCCCTCCTTTAGCGAGATGAATCGCATCTACCCGCAGGAGAAGGCGGCCGCCAGCGAGAAAAAGGTTGTTGAGAAGCTGGCGGTTTCCCAGCCTGTATTTAATCTGGGATTCAAAGATACGTATACTTACATGGAAGGCGAAGAGCTTCTTTCCAGGGAGCTCGTTACCGGGCTTCTCCTGGAGATGATTTTTGGCAGGAGTGAGAAGCTTTATACCCGGTTGTATGAAGAAGGGTTGATCGACGAACATTTCTATTCTGAATATGCGGCCGAATTATCTTACGGTTATACGCTGCTGGGGGGCAGGACGAAGGAGCCTGAAAGGCTTCACGCAGAGCTGCTTGCCGGAATAAGGGACATTAAAAAAGAAGGTCTCAAAAGGGATAGCTTTGAAAGGCATAAACGCAAGTTGAGGGGGGAATTTTTGCGCAGCTTTAATTCCCTGGAGTTTATCGCCAACAACTATCTGGCCTATCGTTTTCGCAAGATAGACTTTTTTAAAGTCATCGATGTGCTGGAAAAGATCAGACTGGAAGATCTGCAAATACGCCTTGATGAACATTTAGTGGAAGATCTGCACGCGATCTCCATCGTCTATCCCTTTTAACGAAAAAATACAAGTAACCTGAAGGAAAGGAGTCCATCGAACGTTGGGCATTAATGAAAAGGAATTTGTAAAGGAAGTAACACCGCAGAAAGTGGATTTTTCACAGTGGTATCTTGATCTTGTTTTAAAGACGGAGCTGATGGACTATGCCCCTGTAAAGGGCTGTATGGCGATCAGGCCTTACGGTTACGCTATCTGGGAAAACATGCAGCATCACCTGGATAAACGCATTAAAGCTACGGGACATAAAAACGCCTATTTCCCCGTTTTTATACCGCAATCCCTGCTGGAAAAGGAAGCGGAACATGTGGAGGGTTTTGCTCCGGAGGTAGCCCTGGTTACCCGCGGCGGAAACGAAAAACTTGCCGAGCCGCTGGTCATAAGGCCTACTTCTGAGGCAATTATCTGCAGTATGTATGCCAAATGGATTCAATCCTGGCGCGACCTTCCACTGCTGATTAATCAGTGGTGCAATGTGGTAAGGTGGGAAAAGAACACGCGTCCTTTCCTGCGGACTTCGGAATTCCTCTGGCAGGAAGGTCATACGGTGCACAGCACCGAAGAGGAGGCTGAAGAAGAAGCCCGGATGATGCTGGATGTTTATAAGGATTTTGTGGAGAATGAACTGGCTGTGCCCGTAATCAGCGGCATAAAGAGCGAACGGGAAAAATTTGCCGGTGCGCTGCGCACCTACACTATCGAAGCCCTTATGGCCGATGGGAAAGCCCTGCAGGCCGGAACATCACACAACCTGGGGCAGCATTTTGCAAAGGTATTTGAGATTACTTTTTTGGATAAAGACAAGCAGTTAAAATATGCCTGGCAGACTTCATGGGGCGTATCCACCAGGCTTATCGGCGCGATGATCATGGTCCACGGCGACGACCGGGGGCTCAAGCTCCCCCCGCGCGTGGCGCCTGTACAGGTAGTGGTAATCCCCATCATTACAAAGAAGAAACGGGATGAGGTGCTGCAGAGGTGCCGCGAGCTTTTAGGCGAACTGTCCGCAGAAGTGCGTGCTGAGCTGGATGATCGCGAAGAATATTCTGCCGGCTGGAAGTTTAACGAATGGGAGATGAAAGGGGTTCCTCTGCGTCTGGAAGTAGGCCCCCGGGATATCGAGGCAGGAGGGGTATCTGTTGTGCGCCGGGATAAC
>CAZQXY010000092.1:0-7828 GCA_964597455.1 uncultured Desulfovibrionaceae bacterium | reverse complement strand
GCCTTATTTCCGTTGTATATTGCAGTCTGGAAACTCCAGCCAGGTCAGCAGCTCCGTATGCTCACCACTGGCAAACAAAACCTATTATTCTTGGTTTAAATTTAAGTCCCGCGCTCATTCAATCTCACCCTCCTTTGTCTGTAATCCCGGCTTTTTCATTTAACTGCTTCCTGCATAACTCCAGCCACGGCTTCCATTTGTTGAATATTTTCTGCCCCCGGAGCCGCAGCATCAATCTCGCTTATAATCTCTTCATCGTTAAAGTGCTTGAGTCGGATAGCCCCTGTGGGACACAAAGCGTTACAGAGCCCATCCCCTTTACAGAGCACAGGATTAATCGCAGCCTTCTTGCCCTGCTTTGTCTCGCGAATCTCCAGGGCGTCATATTTGCACACCGCGACACATGCCCCGCAACCCATACACTTCTTCTCGTTTACCTCGCAAACAGAACCGGAGGCAACGACAACATCATTGGAAAGAAGCGTTAAAACCCGGCCGGCTGCCCCATATGCCTGGTTAATAGTTTCCGATATAAGCTTGGGATAATGCGCCGTTCCGCAAAGAAAAACGCCTTCCACAGCAAACTCCACAGGGCGCAGTTTCACATGGGCTTCTTTAAAGAAGCCATCGGGGCTCAGGGTTACTTTGAATAATCCGGCCACTTCCTCGGTTGTTGCGGAGGGAATTACAGCAGCCGCCAGGGCGATTATGTCAGCATCTATTTCCAGCTTTTTACCTAAAATATAATCCGGCAAGGTAACCTTTAAGACGCTCCGCCCATCATCCGCTTCGCCGGCTTCCACTTCGGGTTGAGCTTGCGGCTCGTAGCGGATAAAGCGGACACCTTTGCCGGCCGCTTCCCGGTAGTAATCTTCTTTAAAGCCATAAGTTCTCATATCCCGGAAGAGAATATAAATATCCATCTGCGGGTTTTTCTCTTTTAGTGTCAGTGCGTTTTTGATTGACTCGCTGCAGCATATCCGGCTGCAGTAGTCTCTGTCCTCGTTCCTGCAGCCGACGCACTGGATCATAACTATACTTTCTGCATCTGTTACTTTTTCGTTGCCTCCAGCAATCTGCTCCTCCAGCTCCAGGTGGGTCATGACCCTGTCGTCTTCTCCATAAAGGTATTCGGAAGGGGTGGATAGATCGGCACCGGTGGCAATAACCGTCACGCCATGCTCGATCTCCGCGATACCTCTCGGGGATTTCACTTTGGTTGTAAAACTCCCCACGTAACCGGCAGCTTTTTGAATGATTGCATCCGTATAAACATGTATTAAGTTGTGCTGATGTACCTTTTTAATAAGATCAGCCAGATAGGCTTGAACATCCAACCCTTCCAGGGTGGTATGAATTTTTCGCGCCATCCCGCCCAGATCCGGCTCTTTTTCTACCAGGTACACTTCATGCCCCTGGTTGGCTATGGAGAGGGCGGCAGTCATGCCGGCAATACCTCCGCCGACCAGCAACGCTGCCTTGTTAACTGGCAATTCAAATTCCTTCAAGGGCTCCAGATAGCAGGCCCTGGCTGTCGACATGCGAATAATATCCTTGGCTTTTTGCGTGGCTTCTTCCTTTTCTTTGGAGTGGACCCAAGAGTTATGTTCCCTGATGTTGGCCATTTCAAAGTAATATTGATTAATTCCCGCTTCCCGCAGGGTGTCCCGGAATAAGGGTTCGAGGGTCCTGGGGGAGCAGGCAGCGACAACCACCCTGTTGAGCCCTTTTTCCTTGATCATGTCCGTTATTTCTTTGGCAGAGTTGGTGGCACAGGAAAACAATTGTTCCTGAGCGTGGATAACATTGGGCAAAGTTTTGCAGTATTCAACTGTATCGGGAACATCTACCACTCTGCCGATGTTGGCTCCACAATGGCAGACAAAAACTCCTACCCGCGGCTCCTGCTGTGAGAGATCTTCCTCCGGAGGGTATATCCTTTCCTGGTCAAGTTGACCACGCCGGAAGGAAAGGAGTTCGCCACACTTGGAACCGGCACCGCTGGCGCTAAAAACAGATTCGGGAATATCTATGGGGCCCTGGAAGGCTCCGCTGACAAAGATCCCCGGTCTGCCGGTCTCAATCGGATTGACGGGATCGAGCTTACAAAAGTTGTGCGGATTAAGTTCAATGCCGTATTTTTCCGCGATGGCCTCCGCGTCCACAGGAGGGTTCAGACCTACGGATAAAACAACCATATCGAATTCTTCCTCTTTTACTCCATCATCGGGTGTAGAATACCGTATGGTCACATTTCGGGTTTCCGGGTCCTCTTTTACTATTGTTGTATAGCTTCTGATAAAGCGTACACCGGGAAGTTTCTCCGTCCTTTCATAAAACCTTTCAAAATCCTTACCATAGGAACGAATATCGTTATGGAAAATGGTACACTCGGCCTCTGCGTCATGATCTTTCGTTAGGATTACCTGTTTCTGGCTATAAGTACAGCAAACGGCTGAACAATAGCTGTTACCGCCCTGGGTAACCTGTCTGGAACCGACACATTGAAGCCAGGCTATTTTATGAGGATGTTTCTTATTTGAAGCACGCAGTATTTCGCCCAGATATGGACCTGTGGAGGATAACAGACGTTCATAATCCATACTGGTTATGACATTCTCAAATTCCCCATAGTGATATTCCTTTTTAATTCTGGGGTCAAACGGCTCAAGGCCGGGAGAAAGAATTATCGCTCCGACATTTACCGCGATCTGCTCCGGCACCTGATTAAAGTCTATGGCATTATTCTTGCAGACTCTTTTACAAATACGACATTTTTCTTCTTTCAGAAAAAGACAGCTTTCATCAATATATGCCACAAGGGGAATCGCCTGAGCAAAGTAGATATGGACGGCTTTATTCAAGGATATCTCCTGATTGAATTGATCCGGGTACTGGACCGGGCAGTATTCAACGCAAGTAGTACAGCCCGTACAGTTTTCCTCGATAATATACCTGGGCTTTTTCGTCAGCGTTACCTTGAAATTTCCAGCTTCCCCCGCCACACTGTCAACTTCAGTGTAAGTTAACACTTCTATATTTGGATGCCGGCCGACCTCGACCAGCTTGGGCGCGAGTATTCACATGGAACAGTCGTTGGTCGGAAAGGTCTTGTCGAGCTGGGCCATATGGCCGCCAATACTCGGCGCTTTTTCAACCAGGTAAACCTTAAAACCGGCGGCGGCGAGATCGAGCGATGCCTGAATTCCACTGATCCCTCCGCCGACAACCATAACATCTCCAAAATTACGGCCTGCAGGGCTTTGAACAAGCTGCCTTTCAATTGTTTCCAATTCTTTTTCCAAAATATATCACCTCATCAGGTTTATCTGTCTCCTCGATAAGCTCCCAAATATACGGCAATATAAACGATTTAAACGATCTCATAGTTAGCCATAAATTAGTCATAAATTTAAAATTTTAGCTGTTCTGAGACATACGGGCAATAATATCGTTTACATACTCCAATCCGTATTTATCCACCAGCGAGAGCAATTTTTTCTCTATTTCTTCCTGTTCTCCTGCTACCTCTTTTTCACGGTCATCCCGATTCATGCGGGCAATGATACCCTCTACATACTTCAATCCGTATTGATCCACCAGTGAGCGCAATCTTATCTCTGTCTCGCCCTGTTCGACTTCTTCTTCGTAGTCATCACGGGACATACGGGTAATCTTATCCACTACATCCTTTATTCCATGTTTGTCGATTAATAATTGCACTTTTGTCTCGATATCTTTCAGCGCCTCTTCTTCTTCCACTTCCTCTTCAATTTCTTCGTAAACAAGGACATCATTAATGCACCATTGAACGCACAGAGGCTCTTCCTGCGCCGGAACGTCCTCACACATATCGCATTTAAGGGGGAAGCCGGAATCCGGTTCCTTAAACAGGTCCCGGGATGGGCAGACAGCTCTGCAGAAATCGCACTCATCGTATTCCTTTCCGTCAATTATATACTTGTTTCTGCCCATACATTCAGCCGGAACATATTCACCGGCGAATACGGGAAGCCATTTGTTATTCAATCTGTCGGTAATTATCTGTATACGGGCCTTTGCCGGGCTATTGCTACTGAATCTCGGTGTAGAATGAAAAGCGGAGCAGATTATCTCGCACGTCCGACAGCCAGTGCACTTATCGGCATCAACTTTAATTATCTTGGTCTTCTTCATAATCTCGGCCATCTTTTAACACCCCTCTCTTTTCTAATTCTTCGGCAGCATAGCCCAAATCCAGCTCCAGTAATCTTTTTCTCGTGGGAACACCATCTTTATTCCATCCCTTAAATTTGTAATACGTATCTAAAAGCTCTTCTTCGAGCTCGGGGAACCTTCTCCTCCAGTGGTCTTCCGGCGGCTTCTCATCAGCTCTCGTCATGCCTCTGAGGTTATTGAATGCTCTGTGTAAATTACGGCTCCTGTTGACTATTTTCTTGAGCCCGGCTTCATCCAGATCCAATCCCAACGCCGCCGAGATTATTTTTGGATAATTGTGTATATGATAGGGAGGTTTCAGGCAAAACGACGACATGCCGGCGCAGATACAGCAGGCGTCATCTATATTGTGCATCATCTCCATCCAGTCCACAATGTCACAGGCCATTTCAGGTGTAGGATAATATGGGTTCGAGTTTTCCCCCCGCGGTTCCCAGTCCAGGAAATATTGTTTAAACTTTTCATCAGGGAGCTGAATCCAATCCTCGACAAAAACTTCTCTTCGTTCTCTTGTGGGGAAAGCTGCCTGGGGCCAATTCCCTTCAATCTGGGTAATGCTTATCTTCTCGTTGGTAGAATACATAAGGTAATATAACGGATCCAGCATTCCCAGCTTAATAGGAAGCTGTTCATGTTTTTTGATCGTATTATGGTCAAATTCCTCCGCGCCATTGCCAATTCTGCGAGCCGCCCAATAAGTACCGTCAGCCAGGATATCGCCGATTCCTTCCCGCCGGACCAGTCTATCAAGCAGCCAGGAGAATCTTCCCGCTTTATCGGTGGGGCTTCCTTCAAAATCCTTGTCCGTCAAAATGCCGGCATCATAAAGCTCAATACCGAAGGCCAAAATTTGCGGTGTTGAGAAAGAATCTACGCCATACTCCTGAGCGCGTTGAAGAATTTGAAAGTTAAAAGCCAGGTCATCAACATAAGACGCCATGGAATAAGTCAGTTTCCCAAAGCATTTCATCATGTACCTCGGGCTGTTGTAAGATACTAATGCTCCGCAATGCTGCGTACAATTATAGCAGCTTATTAAGCGCTCCACTGCTTCTAATTGAGTACTCGTCCAGTTCTCTTCGTTTTCCTTGTTCCAGAAATCCTTTCTCCGCATACGGGCATTTCCCCAGGCAAAACTTTCCGTATGCCATTTCTCATCAGTGTGAGCCATCTCCTGCGGCGATCCGATCCCGGATAAAATGGTCATTACATCCGGAATGGGGTTTGCATTGCGAAATTTTATATATTCCATAACTTCCTTCATATGCTCTATAAACTCGTCACCCCGGGCGAGGTTGACTTCTTTTGTGCCGCGAACGGCGACCGCTTTTATCTTTTTGTCCCCCATAATAGCGCCGCCTCCGAGTCTGCTGGCACTCGACCTGGACTGTTCGATGGAAGCCGTGAAGCAGCGATTTTCACCAGCCAGGCCTATAGCAGACACCTGGGCCCTCGGCTCTCCCAGCTCCTGCTTGATCAATTCCTGGGTTTCCAGGGCCCCTTTTCCCTTTAAATGAGTAGCGTCACGTATTTCCACTTTGTCGTTGTGAATCCAAATATAAACCCAATCGGGTGACTTGTTGCTGAAGATCACTTTGTCATAACCCGCATATTTCAATTCTGCCGCCCAAAATCCTCCCATCATTGGATACGCCAATAATTCAGATTGAGGAGAAATAAAGGTGACAACAGTACGATTAGCACTGAGAGCAGGCGTGCCAACTAAAAGACCGTTACTGAATATCAGAAGATTTTCAGCATCAAAGGGTTTGGTTTCCGGAGGAACCCGATCCCAGTGGATCTTTACGCTTGTACCCAGGCCCCCAAGATGAAGTTCAGTTAATCTCGGATCGCTTTCTACTTTTTCAATATTTCCTGTGGCTAAATCAATTTCTAAATAATGCCCCGCCTCTGCGTATCTCATTTTTCAACACCTCGAAGTTATGATTTATCTGAGGCTGCCGAAGAATAGCCTCCTAATATATGATATATCATATATTATATATGGGAAAATCCAAGATTTAGCAATTGAAGCCTGTGTAAGTGGATGGCATCGTGAATTACCGCGAAATTAGCTTGAAACCTTGAAATATTTTGCAAAGTATCTAAATTTAGGCTATAATCTAAACATGCGACCTATACGTCATTGGTGAGAACGTGGAACAAGCCCCCCCCTTTCGGTGATGTAACATACCCGACAAAAGCCTAAGGAAAGACAAACCGAAAAGCCCGCTGACCGGGTACAGCAAACCCCGGTGCCCATCACAGCGCAAATCGGACAAAAACACTACATAGGCCACAAAATAGGCCACAAAACCCAAAATCACATTACTGCTAAAAGCCAATTTGTCGTAAACAAGGATATTATATACTAAATCCAGAAAAGTGCACAAAAAGCGAAAACGGCCGCAAGGTCAGCATAAGCAATAGCTGCCACCTGGCCCTTGAGGCGCAAAAATATCTTCACGCCAATTTTGGATTAATTAACCGACAGTCAACAGTTTCTATCAGGTCCATCCAGGATTATCTTTAACAAGTCTTAATTGAGAAATTTTTCACTTTTAGAAACTTTCCACCTCCACTTAAAAAAATTGTTCAAAGTCATATACCCTTTTATCCACGAGGCTTTAGCATTTATTTCGATTTTGGTTTTGATAAAAATATAGCCCATTTTAATTGCAAAACTGTAACTAACAGCAAACCGAAATGGTTGGAGTACAGCTACCTTTAATTATTATACAGCTTATGCTGTTATTTTGCAAATTAAATGTAACGCATTCAACTTTCAGGGGTAAAAATTAAAAATGAAATTAACGTGGGAGCGCCGGCAGGTTTAAGAACAAAGCTTACAGGCTTTTGGAACCTGCGTGATATATTGACACATAGTTTGCCATATGATAAATTGTAAACAGGGTTTAAAAAGTTTAAGTGAGTTTTAATAATCCTTGCGCAGCCAACAACGTAGGCCAAAATATGGAATATGCAAATATCGGGATTTTTAAGATATTTACACTAAACTGCTTTTTCCTTAAAACAAAGGTGGCTGATTCATTTACAACAAAAAAGGGATGGGAAGAGGAAGCAGGGCGTAAAAGGTTGTCGACTCTCTTCAAAAAGTTTATTATTTGTTACATTCAAATAAATTAATGGGGAGGTTAATTATTAATGAAAATTACAGTCATTGATACTGACAAAGAAAAATGTAAAGCTTTAGCTAAAGAAGCAGCCCTTGCTACTACTGTTATACCTGTAACCTTTATAGTGGACGAACTTACTGACGATGAAATAATCAAAAAGCTTAACCCGCCCGCGTTACCAGCGATAGTTATCGATGGTAAAATCAAGTCTAGCGGCAAGTATTTAACAAAAGAAGAGATTAAAGAAATACTTAAAGAAGAATTTGAAGCCACCCGTAAGTAACCGTGTTCTTAACTTAACTGTGTCCCCGTGTCCCGCGTTCTTCGCGTCGTTAAGATTAGAAAAAACGATCACCCCCCGGCAGCCTCTCTCTGCCTGACAAATCAGCCACCGATTAAAAAAACATTCGTTAAAAGCAAAGAGTGCCAAGCAAGTTTCCTCTTGGCACTCTTTTTATTTGCTATTATTTGCT
>CAZQXY010000091.1:0-7906 GCA_964597455.1 uncultured Desulfovibrionaceae bacterium | reverse complement strand
CGGACGAGCCTACGGGTAATCTTGACCCGGGGACTTCTATGGAAATTATGAATTTACTGCATGATATAAATGTCCGGGGAGCAACGGTTATCGTGGCTACTCATGCCAAGGATCTTGTTGACCATTTTCAGAAACGGGTTGTAGTCCTGGAGAATGGCGGCCTGGTGAGCGATCAGGAAAGAGGGGTTTATATTAATGCGCGTTAGGAGCCTCTATTATTTTTTAGGAGAGGCGCTGAAAAGCATGCTGCGCAATGGGTGGATGAGCATAGCTTCAATCGGGGTAGTCGCAATTACTCTGCTCATTCTGGGCAGTTTTATGATTATTAGTTTCAATGTAAATCTTTTTACAGAGGATGTTAAGGAACAGGTTCAAATTGTGCTGCGTATTGACGAAACGGCGAACGAGGAAACGAGGCTGGAGTTGGAGAGGCGCTTGGTATCGCATCCGGAGCTGCAAGAAGTGCGTTTCGTATCTAAAGATGAAGCGATGGAACGCCTGAAGAAAAAAATGGGGGATCAAGCTTACCTTCTGGCAGGATATGAAAGCGAGGAGGACAACCCCCTGCGCGATTCATATGAGCTGCGCACAATAGTACCGGAGGATATAACGGCGGTTGCGCTAGAAATTGAAAATTTTCCCGGTGTGGGTGATGTTGATTACGGCAGCGGGATTGTTGAGCCGCTCTTTCAGTTTACAGGGTTGATCCGACTGATTGGGCTGGCTTTTATGGTAGGCCTGGCCGTTACGGCTGTCTTCCTTATTGCACATACCATAAGGCTCACGGTCTATATACGGCGCAAGGAAATTATGATTATGAAGTATGTTGGAGCTACAGACTGGTTTATTCGCTGGCCTTTTATTTTTGAAGGTTCGTTTTTGGGAGTGGCAGGTGCGATAATACCTGTGTTGATTATATTCTACGGTTACCAGGCTGCTGTTCTCTGGATTCAGAACAATATTCACTTTATTCCCATGATTCCCCCGGAGGAAATAACGGCAGAGATGATCAAGTTTCTTCTCCCCCTGGGTGTCGGGCTGGGAGTGTTGGGAAGCGTTATCTCCGTCAGACGTTTTTTAAAAGTATAGTGAGCTATGAGCTATGAGCTGTCAGCTCTTGAGCTGTAGCCCTTTTACAGGTTGTTAAATCTTAAATTCTGGAAGCTGATTCCTATACGATTTATAGGGTGGACAGGCTGTAGCCGGTTCTATTTATTTTCTTACTTTACATACAGGAGGTACCTGACGTGTCTTTATTGAAACCTCGAAATATTTTAATAATGCTGGTTATAACCGCCTTTGCTTTTTCCAGTATCCTGCCCGGTTATGCCAATACGCTCGAAAATAAAATCAACAGTTCACAGGGCGAACTTTCCGTGATCGAGCAAGACTTGAGGAGCAGGGGAAAGCAGTTGGAGGAATACCAGAGCGAGGAAAAGAGAATTGAAGGGGAACTGCACAGACTTGAAAATAGTTTGGCTGCTCTGCGGCAGGAAATAAATCAACTGGAAAAAGACATCGAAAGTACAGAAAATGAGATCGAAGTTACTGAGAATGAGCTGGTCAAAGCCCAAAAGGAGATAGAATTAAAAGACGAGCTGTTAAAAAGGCGCCTGCGCGCAATCTACGAACAGGGAGACAGCGGATATCTCGAGGTTCTTTTTAATGCCTCCACATTTGCTGAGTTTTTGACAAGGCTAAACGATTTGAAGATCATTGCGGAAAACGATTTAAAGCTATTGGAGCAGGCTTACCAGGAAAAATTAATAGTAGAAGAAAAAAAGCAGCAGTTGGAGGACGAAAAAGTCCGGTTGCTGGGTTTGAAAGTTGAGAGGTTGGAGCGCAGGGAGGAGTTAAACTCTCAGCTTGCTGAAAAGGAAAAATTGATTGAGGAATTGCAGCAGAATATCCAGTCTGCTGAAAAGGCAATCAGGGAATTGGAGCAGGAAGCTTCTAAAATAGAACGACTGATTAAGCAGCTGCAAGAGGAGATGCGCCGTCAGACAGCGCACCTTGTCCCGTCAGGGAAGTTGCTGTGGCCTCTGGCAGAATACGGCACATACTGGATAACGTCGGGTTATGGTAACCGCACCGATCCGATTACGCGGAAGCAGGGCGCTTTTCACGGTGCTATTGATATAGGGATTCCGCGGACACGCTGGCCGGCATCTTCAAACTATAACGGTAACCCTGTTTATACCAGGGCGGCGGAAAATGGTATCGTGAGCTTCGCCGGCATTAATGGAAGCCTGAGCTATGGTTACGGAAGGCTGGTAATCATCGACCATGGAACAGGGCCTGACGGTAAAGGACTTGCCACCGTTTACGCTCACAGCCATACTCTCCTGGTGTCACCCGGCCAGGAAGTAGCAAAAGGGCAAAATATCGCCATCGTGGGTTCAACCGGTTCCAGCACGGGGCCGCACCTGCATTTTGAGGTAAGAGTAAACGGTGAAAGGCAGAATCCGATGAATTTCTTCTAGTATACAGTCAGAACGCGGTTATAAAATGCGGGAGATTCTGCTGAATTCCAGGGCTTTGCCGCTATGAGGGTCCAGCTTTAACAAAACGCCGTTGAAAACAACTTTTCCAGGTGCAAGTTCAGGGCTGGCCGGGAGGCCGAGGATAAGCTTTCGCAGGGCTCTTTCGGGATCCAGTCCCAGCACGGAGTAATAGGGGCCAACCATGCCGGCATCGGTGATATATGCTGCTTTTTGGGGATATATTCTTTCGTCAGCGGTCTGAACATGGGTATGGGTTCCGATCACTGCGCTGACCTTGTCTCTCAACAACCAGCCCATGGCCAGTTTCTCCGAGGTCGCTTCGGCGTGAAAGTCCACTATTATATTGGGTGCTTTTCCCAGGGCATTTTCAACCTCCCTGAGGGCAACTGTAAAGGGGCAGTCACAGGGCGAAGGAACATACACACGGCCGAGCAGGTTTATGACAGTAACCTGGAAATCTCCGATTTTATAGATTCCCGCCCCCCTGCCGGGAACGCCGGAAGGAAAATTTGCCGGTCTTATGAGCCTTTCCTCAGAAGAGATGACATTAAATATTTCTTTCTTATCCCAAATATGGTTTCCGGAGGTAAGGACATCTATACCTGCAGTAAACAGTTCATACATTAACGGAGGGGTAATACCGAAGCCACCTGCAATGTTTTCCCCATTAGCAATTACCATGTCGATCTTTAGTTCCTCTTTCATTCCAGGCAGAAGCCTTTGAACGGCTTTTCTTCCAGGACGCCCCATGATATCGCCCAAAAATAGAATCTTCAAGTGACCACCAGCCTTACGGTTATTAGGGGATGCTTACGATAATCCCGGCAACTTCCAATACTGCTTTTTTTATATTCTACATTGTTTGTTCAATTACTGCAAGAGAATAGAATATTTAACTGGTAATGGGAATAGATAATGTGATATGGCGCTTTTTCGGTTCGTTCCGATTTGGATGGGGTCCGGGTCTTTCCATGTCTTTTCGGGGGTAGTATTTTAAGCGCATTAAAGTTATAATTAATAAAGAATACGGAAATGCATGTTATCTGGAAAGACGGTGTGTTCATGAAACGACGGGAGCTTGTAATTGTGTTGCTGTGCGTGCTTATCCTGAGCAACATAGCAACATATATTTTTACCCGTTTTTTCTTTTCTTCTCCGCTGCTGCAGGTAGAGGTTGCCGGGGAAAGGGACGGGGACGAAATATTATGGGAAGTTTGGGATCTTCTTGAGAAAAACTATTTTGAGCCCCTGGAAGAAAAAGAGCTCATACGCGGTGCGGTCAGGGGGATGGTACAGTCGCTGGGCGATCCGCATACTGCTTATCTGGCCCCCGAGTCCATGGAGGAGCTGCTAATTCATACCACCGGTTCTTTGAGCGGTATTGGCGTAGAGATAGTGGATGATGAGGGGGATATTCTCATTTTGAGGATTATGGAGAAGTCACCTGCCGGCAGGTGACTTCTCCATAATCCTCAAAATGAGAATATCCCCCTCATCATCCACTATCTCTACGCCAATACCGCTCAAAGAACCGGTGGTATGAATTAGCAGCTCCTCCATGGACTCGGGGGCCAGATAAGCAGTATGCGGATCGCCCAGCGACTGTACCATCCCCCTGACCGCACCGCGTATGAGCTCTTTTTCTTCCAGGGGCTCAAAATAGTTTTTCTCAAGAAGATCCCAAACTTCCCATAATATTTCGTCCCCGTCCCTTTCCCCGGCAACCTCTACCTGCAGCAGCGGAGAAGAAAAGAAAAAACGGGTAAAAATATATGTTGCTATGTTGCTCAGGATAAGCACGCACAGCAACACAATTACAAGCTCCCGTCGTTTCATGAACACACCGTCTTTCCAGATAACATGCATTTCCGTATTCTTTATTAATTATAACTTTAATGCGCTTAAAATACTACCCCCGAAAAGACATGGAAAGACCCGGACCCCATCCAAATCGGAACGAACCGAAAAAGCGCCATATCACATTATCTATTCCCATTACCAGTTAAATATTCTATTCTCTTGCAGTAATTGAACAAACAATGTAGAATATAAAAAAAGCAGTATTGGAAGTTGCCGGGATTATCGTAAGCATCCCCTAATAACCGTAAGGCTGGTGGTCACTTGAAGATTCTATTTTTGGGCGATATCATGGGGCGTCCTGGAAGAAAAGCCGTTCAAAGGCTTCTGCCTGGAATGAAAGAGGAACTAAAGATCGACATGGTAATTGCTAATGGGGAAAACATTGCAGGTGGCTTCGGTATTACCCCTCCGTTAATGTATGAACTGTTTACTGCAGGTATAGATGTCCTTACCTCCGGAAACCATATTTGGGATAAGAAAGAAATATTTAATGTCATCTCTTCTGAGGAAAGGCTCATAAGACCGGCAAATTTTCCTTCCGGCGTTCCCGGCAGGGGGGCGGGAATCTATAAAATCGGAGATTTCCAGGTTACTGTCATAAACCTGCTCGGCCGTGTGTATGTTCCTTCGCCCTGTGACTGCCCCTTTACAGTTGCCCTCAGGGAGGTTGAAAATGCCCTGGGAAAAGCACCCAATATAATAGTGGACTTTCACGCCGAAGCGACCTCGGAGAAACTGGCCATGGGCTGGTTGTTGAGAGACAAGGTCAGCGCAGTGATCGGAACCCATACCCATGTTCAGACCGCTGACGAAAGAATATATCCCCAAAAAGCAGCATATATCACCGATGCCGGCATGGTTGGCCCCTATTACTCCGTGCTGGGACTGGATCCCGAAAGAGCCCTGCGAAAGCTTATCCTCGGCCTCCCGGCCAGCCCTGAACTTGCACCTGGAAAAGTTGTTTTCAACGGCGTTTTGTTAAAGCTGGACCCTCATAGCGGCAAAGCCCTGGAATTCAGCAGAATCTCCCGCATTTTATAACCGCGTTCTGACTGTATACTAGAAGAAATTCATCGGATTCTGCCTTTCACCGTTTACTCTTACCTCAAAATGCAGGTGCGGCCCCGTGCTGGAACCGGTTGAACCCACGATGGCGATATTTTGCCCTTTTGCTACTTCCTGGCCGGGTGACACCAGGAGAGTATGGCTGTGAGCGTAAACGGTGGCAAGTCCTTTACCGTCAGGCCCTGTTCCATGGTCGATGATTACCAGCCTTCCGTAACCATAGCTCAGGCTTCCATTAATGCCGGCGAAGCTCACGATACCATTTTCCGCCGCCCTGGTATAAACAGGGTTACCGTTATAGTTTGAAGATGCCGGCCAGCGTGTCCGCGGAATCCCTATATCAATAGCACCGTGAAAAGCGCCCTGCTTCCGC
Organism: uncultured Desulfovibrionaceae bacterium; assembly: GCA_964597455.1. Classification (GTDB taxonomy): domain Bacteria; phylum Bacillota; class Dethiobacteria; order DTU022; family UBA8154; genus DUQX01. Next base: position 2,104 of record CAZQXY010000091.1, on the reverse strand, counting down.
GTAATCGGATCGGTGCGGTTACCATAACCCGACGTTATCCAGTATGTGCCGTATTCTGCCAGAGGCCACAGCAACTTCCCTGACGGGACAAGGTGCGCTGTCTGACGGCGCATCTCCTCTTGCAGCTGCTTAATCAGTCGTTCTATTTTAGAAGCTTCCTGCTCCAATTCCCTGATTGCCTTTTCAGCAGACTGGATATTCTGCTGCAATTCCTCAATCAATTTTTCCTTTTCAGCAAGCTGAGAGTTTAACTCCTCCCTGCGCTCCAACCTCTCAACTTTCAAACCCAGCAACCGGACTTTTTCGTCCTCCAACTGCTGCTTTTTTTCTTCTACTATTAATTTTTCCTGGTAAGCCTGCTCCAATAGCTTTAAATCGTTTTCCGCAATGATCTTCAAATCGTTTAGCCTTGTCAAAAACTCAGCAAATGTGGAGGCATTAAAAAGAACCTCGAGATATCCGCTGTCTCCCTGTTCGTAGATTGCGCGCAGGCGCCTTTTTAACAGCTCGTCTTTTAATTCTATCTCCTTTTGGGCTTTGACCAGCTCATTCTCAGTAACTTCGATCTCATTTTCTGTACTTTCGATGTCTTTTTCCAGTTGATTTATTTCCTGCCGCAGAGCAGCCAAACTATTTTCAAGTCTGTGCAGTTCCCCTTCAATTCTCTTTTCCTCGCTCTGGTATTCCTCCAACTGCTTTCCCCTGCTCCTCAAGTCTTGCTCGATCACGGAAAGTTCGCCCTGTGAACTGTTGATTTTATTTTCGAGCGTATTGGCATAACCGGGCAGGATACTGGAAAAAGCAAAGGCGGTTATAACCAGCATTATTAAAATATTTCGAGGTTTCAATAAAGACACGTCAGGTACCTCCTGTATGTAAAGTAAGAAAATAAATAGAACCGGCTACAGCCTGTCCACCCTATAAATCGTATAGGAATCAGCTTCCAGAATTTAAGATTTAACAACCTGTAAAAGGGCTACAGCTCAAGAGCTGACAGCTCATAGCTCATAGCTCACTATACTTTTAAAAAACGTCTGACGGAGATAACGCTTCCCAACACTCCCAGCCCGACACCCAGGGGGAGAAGAAACTTGATCATCTCTGCCGTTATTTCCTCCGGGGGAATCATGGGAATAAAGTGAATATTGTTCTGAATCCAGAGAACAGCAGCCTGGTAACCGTAGAATATAATCAACACAGGTATTATCGCACCTGCCACTCCCAAAAACGAACCTTCAAAAATAAAAGGCCAGCGAATAAACCAGTCTGTAGCTCCAACATACTTCATAATCATAATTTCCTTGCGCCGTATATAGACCGTGAGCCTTATGGTATGTGCAATAAGGAAGACAGCCGTAACGGCCAGGCCTACCATAAAAGCCAGCCCAATCAGTCGGATCAACCCTGTAAACTGAAAGAGCGGCTCAACAATCCCGCTGCCGTAATCAACATCACCCACACCGGGAAAATTTTCAATTTCTAGCGCAACCGCCGTTATATCCTCCGGTACTATTGTGCGCAGCTCATATGAATCGCGCAGGGGGTTGTCCTCCTCGCTTTCATATCCTGCCAGAAGGTAAGCTTGATCCCCCATTTTTTTCTTCAGGCGTTCCATCGCTTCATCTTTAGATACGAAACGCACTTCTTGCAGCTCCGGATGCGATACCAAGCGCCTCTCCAACTCCAGCCTCGTTTCCTCGTTCGCCGTTTCGTCAATACGCAGCACAATTTGAACCTGTTCCTTAACATCCTCTGTAAAAAGATTTACATTGAAACTAATAATCATAAAACTGCCCAGAATGAGCAGAGTAATTGCGACTACCCCGATTGAAGCTATGCTCATCCACCCATTGCGCAGCATGCTTTTCAGCGCCTCTCCTAAAAAATAATAGAGGCTCCTAACGCGCATTAATATAAACCCCTCTTTCCTGATCGCTCACCAGGCCGCCATTCTCCAGGACTACAACCCGTTTCTGAAAATGGTCAACAAGATCCTTGGCATGAGTAGCCACGATAACCGTTGCTCCCCGGACATTTATATCATGCAGTAAATTCATAATTTCCATAGAAGTCCCCGGGTCAAGATTACCCGTAGGCTCGTCCG
>CAZQXY010000090.1:0-7913 GCA_964597455.1 uncultured Desulfovibrionaceae bacterium | reverse complement strand
CATATTATTCAACCAGAAGATTTTAGCATACTTTTTCCACAAAAGAAACAGGCCTAATAAACGACATAAACGACAGATAAACGACAGGGCTGAAAAGGTTTTTAAGAATATGATTTTGATGAGGATAATTTTGAGATAAATAAAACCCCGGTACGCGGGGTCAAGCTGACTCCAAAGCAAGAGGCGATCAACGCCGCAGAGAAGAATTACGGCTACTTTGCCCTGCTTTCCAATGATATTAAGGATCCTTTGGCCGCCCTTGATATCTACCGCGGCAAGGACTTGATCGAAAAGGCTTTCGGTAACCTCAAGGAGCGCCTCAACCTTCGCCGCACCGCTGTTTCCTCCGAGGAGAGCTTAGACGGCAAGCTTTTTGTGCAGTTCGTTGCCTTGATTTATCTGGCCTACATCGATGCCAGGATGCGCGAAAAGGGCCTCTACCGTGATTACACTCTGCAGGAGCTGCTTGATGAACTCGATATCATCGAGCGGTTCGAGCACCCCGGCAAGCAAAGTCATCTCGGCGAGATGACAAAAAAGCAACTTGAGCTCTACCAGCTGCTTGAAGTGGGACCGCCAGCATAGGAATAAAGTCGCGGGAATTCAGGTTATAATTTTTATTTTTGTACAAAAAGGAATTGACAAGGCCTTTGGAGAATTAGATAAATAAAGATAATTATACCCCATTTATTTTTGGGCAAATAGTTTTTTGGATGAAGTATCAAATTTTGAATACTATGCAGGAGGACAGGAGGAAAAAAGTTATGTTAAACATGGACTCTATTAACGAAGTTTTTCGAAACACGGTAAAACAGTATCCTGACAAAACAGCCCTAATTTTTAAGGACGCGCAGTATACCTTTTCAGAGTTGGATCAGCTTGTGGAGAAGACAGCCGCTTACTTTTACAGTAAAGGTCTTCAAAAAGGGGAAAGAATCATTATCTATCTTCCGCATATGACTGAATGGGTTGTCATCTGGCTGGCCATGCAGCGTATCGGGGTGGCACCAATTCCCGTAACCCATTTTTATGGCCACGAAGAACTTGGCTATATAGCAAAAGATAGTGATACAAAAATTATATTTTGCATGGACAGAAATTTAGACCAGGTTATTAAAGCTGCAGATAGTAGCTCTTTTAATAGTATTATTATCGTCGGAGATGAGCCCATTGCGGAATCAGTATCAGGCACTAACGTGAAAGATACAGAAATTCTATCGTTTGCAAGCATACTTAAAGAGAACGTTCCCCCATTGCCGGCAGTGCAGGTGGATGCCAATGATTTGGGGGAGATACTATATACGGGCGGCACTACAGGTTATCCCAAGGGGGTGCCTCTTTCCCAAATTATGTTATTGACAGCAATGAATATCAAAAGGGGGGAATTTGTGTCCATAGTTCCAAAAGGCAAAGGGGTTGCATTACAGGGCGCTCCATTGAATCATATCCTCGGCAAGGAAGTAGGGTTTGCTTCTCTTCTTTCCGGTGATACAATGATCCTTTTGGCCAGGATGGATTTGGATGATTTATTCGCTCATATTGAGAAGTACAAAGTGACTACTTTTTTTGGTACCCCTACTCTTTGCAGAATGATTCTGGATCATGATAAGTTAAAAAATTATGATTTCAGTTCGCTAGCTTATGTTATGGTCGCTGGAGAAGCCATGCCCAAAGAAGTTGCCAGGAGATGGGAGAAGACATTTGGCAAGAAGGTTTACATCGGTTATGGCAGTACGGAAACCTGTGGCGGTATTACCGGAACGCCGATAGAAGAACAATTCCCTGATGCTACTGTCGGAAAAGTCGTTCCGAATAAAGAAGTAAAGTTAGTTGATCCTGATACCCTGGAATCGGTTCCGCAGGGTGAGCCGGGAGAGGTTTTGGTTCATGCCGAGCACATGGTTACCGCTTATTTGAACAAACCGGAGGAAACAGCCAGACATTTTATCGACATTGACGGTAAAATATGGTACAAAACAGGCGATATTGCCCGCATTGATGAGAACGGCTGGGTCTTTTTCATAGATCGTTCCGTGGATATGATCAAGCACAAAGGTTACAGGGTAGCGGCTACAAAAGTTGAAGCGGCGCTATACAAGCATGATGCTGTTCATGAATGCTGTGCTATTGGGGTTCCCGACGAAAAAATCGGTGAAAAGATTAAGGTTTTTGTTACCTTAAAAGCGGGCGTGAAAGATGTCACAGAGGACGAATTAATAAAGTGGTGCCGGGGAAGCCTATCCAGTTACGAAGTTCCTACCAACATAGAATTTCGTGCAGAGCTGCCTAAATCTGCGGTTGGAAAAATTTTGAGAAGAAAATTAAGAGACGAAGAGCGGCAAAAACTGGAAACCTCGTAAAAAATTGAGGATGTAACCCCCCGCAACTGGGGGGTTACATTGAAAGCAGTAACCAAACCCATCTAGATGGTTTTTTGCCTCTCCCAACCGGACTATGCTGTCGGCGCCGGAATCCAACCGGCTCAGCTGAATAACTCGCGGGCGCTTCGGCTCTGTGGTCGCATGAGACATAACTGAAGAGCCTTTGTTTAGCGTGTAAGCGGTATGCTGGCTGAGATGTGCCCTCCGATGGAATCTACGATTTCTCCTTCGACCAGAATTTGCACTGCCTCAACTTCCTCCAGTTGTGTGAGAGTCCAGACAATGGAGCTGAGCATAATTCCTTCCGTTGATGAGCCGTAGTTCCCCCGGGCTATTTCGGCGGAAAAATCCACATAGGCGATTTTGTTTTCAACCCACAGGTCCAGCAGCTGTACTCCTTCAGGAATAACACTGCTTAAATCGACATCCTGGGGGCCTTTGAGCAATTCCTCCATTAACTCCCGGGCTCCCGGCTGCTTTTCGAAAGCTCGCGTTTCTTTACCCAGTTTAAAATCTGTTTCTGTTACCTCCATGAAATAAAGTTCTGCGGTATTTTCTTTGGGGGGCGCTCCATATTTGATTTTTTCTTCCGCCAGCTCCTCCAGGATTGCAAGGAGCTCTGCTACATCCCGGTGCAGGCTGCTGACGATAAACACCTCTGCTTCATCCGTTACCCACCTGGCTATCCTGCTTTCCTCTAACCTTTTGGAAACGTTCCAGGCGTTAGCATCGTAGTCGACGTAACCTCCGGCAAGCCTTTTCAGCTCGATTTCCGGAAGGAAGCTGAATTCCCCGGGCGTCGTAGTATAATAAACATCTAGAAAATCACTTTCGTTCGTTCCCTGGAAGCGCAGGATGTATTCGTATATATCGTCGTAGAGGACGCCGCAAAGCTTCAGCTCCATTTCTTCCGGGAGGACATTCAACAGTTTGGCGGTCTCCGGCCAGGCGCTTTTTACTTCTTCAATATCTACGGCGCGGTTTAGCTCGCGCACCTTAACCCCCTCCGGCAGGGTCCAGTTGAAAATGTCGTCCTCCAGCCGCGGGTTAATCTCCAGCTCCTTAAACTCTACCACCAGCTTTGAACCTTCAGGATGGTTCAGCACCTTGCGCAGGGGCAATTTAGTGGCTATATCTATCCACATCTGGTTGTATACTTCTTCGCCGGCATACCTGTACTCGAGGATAGTAGCCTCGCGGCCGAAAAGATTTTCTGTACCAAGGGTATTGACTTCTACGGCATATTCCAGCTCCCGGACGGATGTGCCGATATGGTAGCGCCAGAGCTCTTTTTCCGGAAAGATATTCTCCACTGTTACCCTGTCAGGTTCGATTACCGCCAGCTTTTCACCGTCGCTGATATACTGCCTCTCAGAACCGTCATAACTGTGGCGAGCGCAGTACTTAAAGGGTTTTTTATACTGGATTTCAATTGTCTCCAGTAAGTCTATCTCCCCGTTGCGCTCGGACCTGATCTCCGTTACGCCGCTGTAGCTCTGAAGTTCCTCGTAGGCCCGGACCACGGCATGCACGATGTTGACCTCCTCCTGACCCGGAAAGCTCACCAGCCCCGCTACCAGCAGGATCATCGCTGCCGCCGCCGCCATTCCTTTAACCCAGCGCGAGCTGAGCAGCCTGCGCGCAGCCGTTTTGTCTTTCCTTAACCTCTTGACCGCCCTGATGGATTCAAACATTTTTTCCATCTCCGGGTCCACATTTTCCTGCCGGTAGGCCCGGGGTTTATTATCGTGCAGCAAGTCTTCGATGAAATAATCGACCTGTTGAATTTCATTCATGAAAATAACCTCCTTTTTCCAATATTTCCTTCAGGGCCCGGACTGCCCGAAACTGCAGGCTCCGGACCGCCCCCGGGCTTCGCTTCATCTTTACGGCCACGCTCCCTACCGGCCATCCTTCAATTATTCTCAGCGTTAAAACCCGCCGGTGCTCTGGGCTTAACTGCTTCAAGGCCTCCTGTATGACCATTTTTTCTTCCACCTCCTGGGGCTGCTGAGGGATGTCCCACCCCTTCTCCTGTAGCTCGTTCATAGAGATCGAAACGAACTCTCGCCCCCGTTTTCGCCACAGATCCGTGAGCAGGTTGCGGGCGGCGGCGAAGGTATACGCTTCGATTTTTTCCTTCTCAATGACGTTGCCGGTTTTTACCTTGCGGTAAACCCGGTCCAGGGTCTCCTGCGTAAGCTCCTCCGCCTCTTCACGGTTCTGGACCTTGTAGTAAAAAAAACGGTAGAGCCGCGGCCACAGTTCGGCTGCCCATGTATCCGTTTGTTTTTTAAGTACTGCACTCTTCCTCATCAAACATCTCCCCGATATCGCGCAATATCATTTTCACTTTCTATTATACATGACGTTAACAAGTAAATTGTGTTATGTTATGAACTTGCTTTTCTGCCATGGAGATAAATGGCGATAAGTGGAAAGGTTTTTTTCAGAGGAAGGGAGGTTTTTTCAAGAATCAAGAAATTATTGTCTGTCAAAAAATTATTGCCTTTTATAGACTGTTTTATGGAAGTAATTATCAGATGGAAGCAATTGACAGGAAGTGCCAAAATGTTGAAGCAGCAATAGATGAATGGCTTAAGAAGCAATATCATTAGCAAGACCTATTCTGCAACCAAGAGGCAGATCGGTTTTTGCTTAAGTGCAGATCGGCTTTTGCTGAAGTAAGGTATATTAAATAAGAGGCCGCTATTTTAGGCGGCCTCTTGATTGCGCAGGGCATGGATTATTCCAGGTCGAGCTTATATTTTTTTAGCTTGTCATAAAACGCGCCACGGCTGATGCCCAGGTATTCGATGGCCTTGCTTTTATTGTTGAAAGCTTTTTCCAGTGCTTTTTTAATAATTGTTTTTTCGGTATATTCTATAGCTTGATGGAAATTTAAAACAGAGGGGTCCCGGATATTAGCATAATCATTTATGATTAAGTTAAAATGGCTGGGGCTGATAGTATCACCGGGGCAGACGACAACTGCGTGTTCGATGATATTTTTCAATTCCCTGATATTGCCCGGCCAGGAGTAGTCCTGCAGATGTTCCATAGCTTCAATAGAAAACCCCATTTTTTTGTCATATTTCTTGCAATAATAATCCAAAAAATGATGGGCAAGAACTCCAATATCATCGGGTCTTTCCCGCAGGGGCGGTATGTGGATCGGTATTACGTTTAACCTGTAGTATAAATCCGCCCGGAATTCTCCCTGCTGGACCATTTGTTCCAGGTTCCTGTTCGTGGCCGTGATAATTCTCACATCAATGGAGATTTGGTTATTCCCGCCAATTCTTTCTATATACCTTTCCTGGATAAAACGCAATAGCTTAACCTGCGTGCCATGTGACAGGTCGCCTATTTCATCCAAAAAAAGAGTTCCTCCGTTTGCCATTTCAATTTTCCCGGTTTTTCCGGAGGTGCGCGCTCCGGTAAATGCTCCGGGATTGTAACCAAACAACTCGGATTCGATGAGGTTTTCAGGTATGGTACCACAGTTCACTGCCACATAAGGTTGATCGCGACGCTTGCTGGCATCGTGAATTGCTCGTGCAAGGAGCTCTTTCCCTACGCCTGTCTCTCCCCTGAGCATCACAGTTGCATCCGATTTAGCAACCTTTGCCGATAGGCTTAAACAGTTCAGTAACTTGGGAGCTTCACCGACTATATTCTGAAAGCCTGATGGGAGACTGTTTCTGGTAATATTATGGGATGGTTTGTCCTGGCCGATGGAAAGAATAGGGCTGAGGCGGACGTTAAGCTTGTAAACAGGGGGTATGTTCCCTATAGCGGCGACGGCTATTGTTTCCCCTTTGTCGTCCTTCATGGGAAGAAAACTGGCCACGACATTGTAGCCCAACGTCTCGTTAAAATGTTCTTCGTTTTTAATAAGTTCACCTTTACGGAGCACTTGCAGGAGCTTGTCGTTGGGGTATTTTTTGTTGAGGTCGCGTCCCACCAAACGCTCTCTTTTTGTCCCTACCTGCTGTTCATACCCTTCGTTTATATAAATAATTGTCCCTTCCTTATCAATAATGATGACCGGATCGTTAATCATATCCAAGATTGTGCTCAGATGTTTTTCTATGATATTCCGGTAGCTGTTGTTTTTTTCAAGCACAAATATCACTCCCTGTCAGCATGTGCACTAATTACCAGAAGCCTGCTGCAAAATAAAAATAAAAACACAATCTAAGGAATCTTTTTTACTCACCGTTACTTATTTTGACAGAAAAGAATTAAGTGCTTATGTTTCTTATTTTCATTACCCCCTTCAATGTCTATTTTACTAAAGATTATCCTTTTTGTGAACAGAAATGTACTTAGTTTAAACAAAAAACGCAGGCAATTTTATCTTTCCTGTTTAAAAAAACGCAGGCAACTTAATCTTTCCTGCTTGAGAGACAAAATGCCTGAGAGACAAAATGGTTAAAATGGTTTTTGTGAAGAGCTATTCCCCGGTCTTTAAATAAAAAAATCCGGATAAATGCTGGCTGGTTATAGTGTTGGCATAGAAGTTGCATAAACAATGTTTTGAATTAAGTAATTTATATGGTCGTTAGATTACTTGCAGGGATAGTTTGTCTGGTAAATAGATCGCTAGCCCAAAAAATCACAGTATGCGGAAGGAGATCATTTAAAAATGATATTTGAACTGAACGAAGAACAGATAGCTATTCAGAAAACGGCCCGCGATTTTGCGGAGAAGGAGATCATGCCCTATGCGCGGGATTTGGACGAAAAGGAAGAATTCCCCTGGGAAATATTGAGGAAACTTCATTCCGTTGGGCTGCATGATCTGGCTGTGCCGGAAGAGTACGGGGGACCCGGGATTGATAGTTTATCGTATTCCCTCATTATCGAACAGATTTCCCGGGGTTGTGCCGGGGTTACGGTTACCTCCAGCGCCAACGGCAATTCTTTGGCCCTTTATCCCTTGCTCATAGGTGGAAATGAGGAGCAAAAACAAAGGTTTTTACTGCCTATCTGTGAAAAGGGGGATCTGGTCAGCTTCAGTCTAACCGAACCAGATGCCGGATCGGATATTAGCTCAGTAGCCACGACTGCCCGCAGAGATGGTAATGATTATATTATCAACGGCACAAAGTGCTTTATTACCAATGCCAGCTGTTCCAACTACCATACCGTATTTGCTAACGTAGTGGACGGCAGCGGGGCAAAAAAGCTTTCTGTTTTTATGCTGGAAGACAGCATGCCCGGGATCACAAAGGGTAAAAAAGAGAAAAAAATGGGATTGCGTTGCTCTGATACCGCTGAACTGTACTTTGAGGACGTCAGGGTGCCTAAAGATAATTTAATCGGGAAAGAGGGAGATGGTTTCAAACTGGCAATGAAAACGCTGGATATGGCCAGGCCCAGTGTGGGGGCGATTTCCCTGGGGATAGCCCAGGCTGCCTTTGAGGCTGCTGTTGAGTATTCCAAGGGCCGCATTCAGTTTGGCAAGCCGATCAGCCATAACCAGGGTATCCAGTTCATGCTTGCCGATATGGCTACTAAGATAGA
>CAZQXY010000089.1:0-7949 GCA_964597455.1 uncultured Desulfovibrionaceae bacterium | reverse complement strand
TTCCCCGGGATAATAAGGTGCTGGTGGAAGGTGTTAATATTATTAAAAAGCATGCTAAGCCTACCCAAAAAGTTCCCCAGGGTGGCATCAGGGAAATAGAAGCTCCCATTCATGCAAGCAATGTAATGCTTATTTGTCCATCCTGTCAGCAGCCTACCCGAACAACCCACAGTAATTTTGCCGACGGGAAAAGGGTTAGAGGCTGTAAAAACTGCGGCGAATTGATTGATAAGTAATTCCGCAGGGGATCTATTATTTGCAGGTCAGGGTTTAAGGAGGTTTAGAGATGTCCGCTTTGAAGGAAAAATATCTTACAGAAGTTCGTCCCTCTTTGATTGAGCAATTTGGTTATAAAAATATCCTTGAGGCTCCACGCTTGGAAAAAGTGGTCGTTAATATGGGGATCGGCGAGGGAAAAGATAATCCCAAACTGTTGGAAACAGCTGTTAAGGAGTTATCTTTGATCACCGGTCAAAGGCCTGTAATAACCAAGGCCAAAAAATCGGTGGCCAGTTTTAAGCTGCGTGAAGGAATGTCGATCGGCTGCAAGGTAACGTTGCGTGGAGAAAAAATGTACGATTTTGTAAACAAGCTGATCAATGTTGCCCTGCCCAGGGTGCGCGATTTCCGGGGCATTTCACCAAAATCATTTGACGGCCGCGGTAATTATTCGTTTGGCTTAAAAGAACAGATAATCTTTCCGGAGATTAACTATGATGACGTTGAAAAGATACAGGGTATGGATATCATTATTGTGACAACAGCGAAAACCGATGAAGAAGCCAGAGAACTGCTTAAAAAATTAGGCATGCCGTTCAGAGCGGCGTGAGTTTTTGTTCATTAGTTAAGGCCGAAAGGAGGTGCAGCCTGGTTAGGAAGAAATAAACCAGGATTATTTGTGGCTAAAAAGTCCTTAATTGCTAAAGCAAAAAGAAATCCCAGGTTTGAAGTCCGTCGTTACAACCGCTGCCAGATCTGTGGCCGTCCAAGAGCTTACCTCCGTAAGTTTGGGATGTGTCGTTTATGTTTTCGAAAAATGGTTCATCAGGGGATTATCCCCGGCGTAAAAAAGGCCAGCTGGTAGCTGTCGGTAGAAAGGAGGTTAAGTTCTGAAATGATGACTGATCCTATTGCAGATTTATTGACGAGAATCCGTAATATTAAATTATCAGGTCATGGATATGTCGAAGTTCCTTCATCCCGGATGAAAAAGTCTATCGCTGCAATATTAAAAAGGGAAGGTTATGTTAAGGATTATGAATATCTAACCGACGGGAAACAAGGGATCTTGAAAATTTATATGAAACCTAAAGCAGCGGGTGCCATTACCGGCCTCAAGCGCATTAGTAAACCGGGTTTAAGGGTTTACGTCAATAAAGATGAGCTGCCCAAGGTTCTGGGCGGACTGGGAGTTGCAATTATTTCTACCTCCCAGGGGTTGATGACCGATCAGGAAGCCCGTAAAGCCGGTCTCGGCGGTGAAGTGATTTGTTACGTATGGTAGGAGGTGGTAATATTGTCGCGTATTGGGAAAAAACCCATTCTTAAACCTGAAAACGTTGAAGTAACTGTGGAAGCCGGAAATCAGGTTACCGTTAAAGGGCCAAAGGGGCAGTTAACCAAGCAGCTTCCCCACTGTTTGCAAATTAAGCTTGAAGAAGGCCTTGTTTCTGTTTTACGCCCATCGGATAAAAAGGAGCATCGGGCCATGCACGGGCTGGGAAGGACGCTTCTGGCCAATATGGTAGAAGGAGTGACCAGGGGTTTCTCCAGAAAACTGGAACTGGTTGGCGTAGGATACCGCGCCGCCAAGCAGGGAAGTCAGTTAGTATTAAACGTGGGTTATTCACAACCGGTGCATTTTGAGCCCGAAGAAGGCATAGAAATTGAAGTTCCGGCCCCGACCAAAATTTCTGTTAGCGGGATAAATAAGGAGGCCGTCGGTAATACCGCTGCCAAGATCCGCAGCATTCGTCCTCCGGAGCCATATAAAGGTAAAGGTATTAAATACGAAGGAGAATTTATCAGGCGCAAAGTAGGCAAAGCCGGTAAGTAAACAAGCGGGAACGTGTAAAGGGGTGAATATGATAGTGGCACGAATAATAGAAAAGAGAAAAGCCAGGAGACGGCGCCAGCTGCGGGTGAGAAAAAAAATCAGCGGAACTCCCGAGAGCCCGAGGCTGAATGTATATCGCAGCCTGAAGCATATATATGCCCAGATTATCGATGATACCAGTGGCCGCACCCTGATTTTTGCTTCTACACTTGATCCCTCACTCAAGGAGCAGGTAGTAAACAAGGAAAAGAAAGAGGTAGCCCGTCTGGTAGGAGAGCTTCTTGGAAAAAGGGCTCTGGAAAAAGGTATCGATAAAGTAGTATTTGACCGGGGAGGTTTTCTCTATCATGGAAGAATCAAATCCCTGGCAGAAGGAGCGAGGAGCCAGGGACTTAAATTTTAACAGATGCGAAAGGAGGGTATGGTATTGTCCAAGGTTGAGCCCAAGGGCGAAGTATCTGAAAGAGTTGTGAAAATTAACAGGGTGGCCAAGGTAGTTAAAGGTGGCCGCAGATTTAGCTTTAGTGCTCTGGTAGTTGTTGGAGACGGATACGGGACTGTTGGAGCCGGGTTGGGTAAAGCCGGTGAAGTTCCGGAGGCAATACGCAAAGGAGTAGAAGATGCTAAAAAGAAGATGATTGCCGTTCCAATGTCCGGGACTACCATTCCCCACTCCACTACAGGAATTTTCGGTGCGGGTAGAGTACTATTAAAACCGGCTTCCGAAGGTACCGGAGTTATTGCCGGGGGCCCGGTAAGGGCTGTTCTGGAGCTGGCAGGAATAAAAGACATATTAACGAAAAGCCTTGGTTCGTCTAATGCCATTAATATGGTTAATGCCACGATGACTGGTTTAAAATCCTTAAAAACAGTTGAAGAGGTCGCGAAAATACGTGGCAAACAGGTCGAAGAGCTTAAAGCATAGGGGGAGTTATGCGTGAATAAAATAAGAATCAAACTTATTAGAAGCCCTTTAGGTTGCAAGCCGTCTCAACGCTTGACCATTAAAGCTCTGGGTTTAAAGCGAATGAACCATACGGTAGAGCACGACAATACCCCCCAAATCAGGGGCATGGTTGATCGAGTAAGACATTTAGTATCCGTAGAGGAAATATAAGTTCAAGAGGCAAGAAGCGATTTGATAGTGGTGGAATTTTGGACCTGTTTATTCATGATAGATGCAGGTAATTTATCAAGTTTCTAAGGGAGGTGCTTAAGGATGCGTTTGCACAATTTAAAACCATCTCCAGGGTCACGTACTTCTCCCACGAGAGTCGGACGCGGAATTGGTTCCGGCAAAGGAAAAACCTCCGGCCGGGGGCAGAAAGGGCAAAAGGCGCGCTCAGGAGGAGGCGTTCGGCGCGGATTCGAGGGAGGGCAGATGCCGTTGTTCCAGCGCCTGCCCAAACGGGGTTTCCATAATAGATTCCGTAAAGAATGGATAGAGGTAAACGTTGAGGCTTTAAATCGCTTTGAAGCCGGAACGGTAATAACACCGCAGCTGATGAAAGATACCGGGATGATAAAATCCTTAAAATCCGGAGTAAAAGTTCTTGGAAAAGGTGAACTGGGAAAGAATTTAACCGTAAAAGCCCATAGCTTTAGCGCCCAGGCCAGGGAAAAGATTGAAATAGCCGGCGGACAGGTTGAGGTGATATAAAATGCTGGAAACCGTTCGCAATGCCTGGAAAATAGGGGAACTGCGCCAGAGGATTATTTTTACGCTGCTCATGCTGGTTGTTTTTCGTGTCGGCGCTCATGTGCCTATCCCGGGTATCGATCCGGGAAAGCTGGCGGATTTTTTCCGGGAAGATAATTTATTCGGTCTCTACAATGTGATCTCCGGAGGTGCGCTGAGCAAATTTACTATTTTTGCCATGGGTATTATGCCCTATATTAACGCTTCGATCATTGTTCAGCTTTTGACGGTGGTTATTCCGAAATTTAAAGAGTGGAGTGAAGAAGGGGTTGAAGGCCGTAAAAAGATGGTTCAGGTCATCCGCTACGGGACTGTGGGATTAGCTCTGCTGCAGGCAACAGGAATGACTTTCAGTTTAATCCAGCCTGCCATAATTGAACGCAGCACTCCTGCCTATTTAGTGATTATTATCTCATTAACTGCCGGGACTGCATTCTTAATGTGGTTGGGGGAGTTGATTACCGAAAAAGGTATTGGCAACGGCATTTCACTGCTTATCTTCGCCGGGATTGTTGCCGGTTTTCCTTCAGGAGCGGGGCAGATAATCGAATTAATACGGTTGGGTGAAGCACGTTTATTGGTGCTTATTCCCGTAATTTTGGTAATGCTTGGCCTTATTGTGGGAATTATTGCTTTGGACGTCGGCAGAAGACGTATTCCTGTCCAGTATGCCAAAAGGGTAGTGGGAAGGCGTATGTACGGCGGGCAGAGCACGCACATCCCCTTGAAAGTGAACCAGGCAGGGGTAATTCCGGTGATTTTCGCTTCTGCTATCTTAATGTTTCCGGCAACGCTTGCTATGTTTATTAATCATCCGATTGCCCAGAGTATCGCCGGTGCGTTGGACTGGGGAACACTGCTCAATACTATACTGTATGCTGCATTTATTATCCTTTTTACCTTCTTTTATACGGCTATCCAATTTGATCCGATGAAGGTGGCGGGGGATATTAAGAAATACGGGGGCTTTATTCCCGGACTGCGGCCCGGACGGCCAACAGCGGAGTATTTAAGCAGGATTTCAAACAAGTTGACCCTGGTTGGGGCTGTTTCCCTGGCTATTATCTGTGTCCTGCCGATTATATTACAGGGTGTAACCCGATTGAACCTTATTTTTAGCGGCACAGGCCTGATTATTATTGTTGGCGTGATCCTGGAGACGATGAGACAAATAGAAAGCCATATGCTTATGCGCAATTATCAGGGTTTTATGAAGTAAGGGGAGATTTTTATTGATTGTTCTCAAGTCATCCCAGGAGATAGAGCTAATGCGCCAGGCAGGGTGTATCGCAGGCAAAGTACTGCATGAGTTATCTCAGGCGGTAAGACCGGGAATTACTACCGCCAAGCTTGATAACCTTGCCCTGCGCTGCATAAGAAAAAATAATGCGGAACCGGCCTTTCTCGGTTATAATGGCTTTCCAGCCAGTATCTGTACTTCAGTCAATGAAGAATTGGTTCATGGAATTCCCGGTTTAAAGCGGCTTAAAAGTGGTGATATAGTGAGTATCGACGTGGGAGTTCTTTACAAAGGTTATTACGGTGATGCGGCGGCTACTTTTCCTGTAGGGAAAGTCACCTCTCTGGCTGCACAGTTGATTGAGGTAACGCATGAAAGCTTAAATTTAGCTGTTCAAAAAGCTGTTCCCGGGAACCGGCTCTCTGATATCTCCAATGCTGTGCAGTCTTATGTTGAATCAAAGGGGTTTTCAGTTGTTCGAAGTTATGTTGGGCACGGAATTGGCAGTAATCTGCATGAGGAGCCGCAGGTGCCAAACTTTGGTCTGCCGGGAAAAGGACCCCTGCTTGAGGCGGGGATGGTCCTAGCCATTGAGCCGATGGTAAGTGCAGGTACCTGGGAGGTAGAAACGCTGGATGATCAGTGGACGGTGGTGACTAGAGATAGAAACCTTACAGCCCATTTTGAGCACAGCGTCGCTATTTTACAGGATGGCCCGGAAATTTTGACCTCTTTTCAGGGAGGCAATTAAGTGGAGATAGAAACAGGGCAAATAGTAAAATCACTGGCGGGAAGAGATCAAGGCACACTGTATCTTATTATTGGTTTTGAAGGTAACAGGGCTTTGTCGGCTAATGGACGTAACCATACAGTCCAAAAGCCGAAGAAGAAAAATTTGAAGCACCTGCAGCCTTACCGTTGTGTTGTCCCTGAGATAAAGGAGAGGATCCAGCAGGGAAATTTAAGCGATAACGCAGTTAGGAATACGCTCAATATGATTATTTCTGCTGAAAGAGGGCAAAATCACCCCTGTTGTCTCCGGATTTCTTCATCCGAGGGATGTTAGAGAAAGGAGGTATGCCGGGGTATGTCCAAGAAAAAGGATGTAATTGAGGTAGAGGGCACGGTAATAGAGCCTTTACCCAACGCCATGTTCAGAGTCGAATTAAAAAACGGGGTTAAAATACTGGCTCATGTTTCAGGCAAAATACGCATGAATTTTATTCGTATTCTTGCAGGGGATCGTGTACTGGTGGAGCTATCTCCTTACGACCTGACCAGGGGACGCATCACTTACCGTTACAAATAAATTTAAGTAAACTCAAAGGGGGCTAAGTAATATGAAAGTGCGCCCATCGGTGAAGCCTATTTGTGAAAAATGTAAAATTATACGCCGTAAAGGGAAAGTAATGGTTATCTGCGAGAACCCCAAGCATAAGCAGAGGCAGGGTTAGCAACCGGCCTGTACAAGGATAAATATGGGAATGGTATTAAGAAATGTTTAAGCAGGTATTTTATGACTGTGGACGCATAATTTCCCTTTCAATAGGGTATTATATTTTCGTTTAACCTTTTTATGAAGGAGGTGCAGATGCTTTGGCCAGGATTGCCGGAGTGGATTTACCGCGAGATAAAAGAGTGGAAATTGCCCTGACTTATATTTACGGTCTGGGGCGTAAAAGAGCACAGGAAGCTTTAAGGTATACAAATATCAATCCCGACACCCGGGTAAGGAACCTGACGGAAGACGAGATCAACAGGTTAAGGGAATATATAGATAAGAATTATAAGGTGGAAGGCGATCTGCGGCGTGATGTTTCTATGAATATTAAACGCCTTGTAGAGATCAGCTCCTACCGCGGAATTCGCCACCGCCGCGGATTGCCTGTAAGAGGCCAGAATACAAAAAACAACTCCAGGACACGCAAGGGTCCGAAGAAGACAGTTGGTGTCCGCAGGAAAAAATAACGCGTTAGTTAAGGAGGGAGAAAGAAATTGGCCAAAAGAAGAACCACTAACCGGCCTCGCCGCCGGGAGCGCAAAAATATTGAGCATGGCGCCGCGCATATTAAATCAAGTTTTAATAATACGATTATTACTATAACGGATCTTCAGGGTAATAATATTGCCTGGGCCAGCGCCGGGACAGTAGGGTATAAGGGTTCACGCAAATCCACACCCTTTGCGGCACAATTGGCGGCTGAGTCAGCGGCCCGCACCGCAATGGAACATGGGATGAGGCAGGTCGAAGTCTTTGTTAAGGGTCCCGGCGCGGGCCGTGAAGCGGCTATTCGATCTTTGCAGGCCGCCGGCCTGGATGTTAACCTTATTAAAGATGTTACCCCTATTCCCCATAATGGATGCCGTCCGCCCAAGAGGCGCCGTGTATAAGCAACAAACCAAACAGGGAGGTGTCAGAAAAGTATATGGCTAGATATATAGAGGCTTCCTGCAGATTGTGCCGCCGTGAAGGCACAAAGCTATATCTGAAAGGCGACAGGTGCTACAGCGATAAGTGTGCCTTTGTACGCAAGGGATATCCCCCCGGCGCGCACGGGCAGGGAAGGCAAAAGGTATCGGAATATGGCTTGCAGCTGCGTGAAAAACAAAAAGCCCGCCGGATTTACGGTATACTTGAAAGGCAATTCAGACGTTATTTTAAAGAAGCGGATCGGCGCAAAGGGGTAACAGGCGAGACGCTTTTGCAAATTCTGGAAAGCAGGCTGGATAATATGATCTACCGCATGGGGCTGGCCCGTTCACGGACAGATGCCCGCCAGCTTATTCGGCATGGACATTATACCGTCAACGGCCGTAAAGTTGATATACCGTCGTACCTGACCAGGCAGGGTGATCTAATCGCCGTCCGTGAAAGCAGCAGAAACAAATCTTTCTTTAAGGAATTGGCCGAATGGGGAGCGGCTCAGGGAACCGTAGAGTGGCTGGAGGTGGAT
>CAZQXY010000088.1:0-8009 GCA_964597455.1 uncultured Desulfovibrionaceae bacterium | reverse complement strand
CTCCTCTTCGATGTGCAGGATATCGGCGCAAGAACTTACACATATATGTCAACCTTAAATTACTGTATGGTTGCGGCGGAGAAATACGGTAAGCCGATTGTAGTGCTCGACAGGCCGAATCCCCTGGGAGGAATGATCGTGGGTGGCCCCGTACTGGAGACTCCTTATGAGACATTTGTCGGTGTGGACAACCTGCCAATGGCGCACGGAATGACTGCTGGTGAACTTGCTCAATTTTTTAACCGCAACATCGGGGTCGAGCTGTATGTTGTGCCGATGGAAGGTTATAAAAGGACAATGGTATTCCAGGATACCGGATTGGAGTGGGTCGCAACATCGCCGAATATTCCGGATCTGGATTCCCTTTTCGGATATATGGCAACCGGACTGGGGGAGGGGACAGGCGTCCGCCAGGCAGATCAGTTTAAGTGGATTGGCGGCAAAGATCTCAATGCCCAAAAGTATGCTGAACTTCTCAATGGTGCAGGGTTGGAAGGCGTCAATTTTATTCCGGAAGAAAGGCCGGAAGGAGGCGGCGTGAGGCTCCAAATCCTCGACTATCATACCTTTAACCCCGCCAGGACGGGTATTTATGCTTTGGCGTATGCGTTTTCCCTCGGTGATTTTCGTGTTCCCAAAGGAGGGCTGACTCCGCAAGATATGGTCATGTTTGATAAAGTAATGGGGAGTAATAAAATTGGCCTCTACCTGGAGGAGGGGCTATCGCCGCAGCAGATCGAGGTGAATTATACCCCGGCGCTGAAAAGTTTTAAAGAAGAAAGAGAAAAATATCTCATAGCCGATTATGATCCGCGGCCGGCAGAAATTATGGTGCTGGTAAATGGCCGTCCGATAGATTTTGATTCGCCTCCCTTTATTGATACTAATGACAGGCTGATAGTTCCGCTGAGATTTGTAACAGAAGCTCTCGGTGCCGGGGTGGGATGGGATTCAGCCTCAAGGACCGTGACCATCATGCGGGAAGGCGATACAGTATTATTCAGGATTGACAGTTCTTCGGCAGTTGTAAACGGCGAGGTAAAAGTAATGGATACCGTTCCTGTTCTAAAAAACAACCGCACGATGGTGCCGGTTCGCTATATAAGTGAATATTTTGGAGCACTGGTTGACTGGAATCCCACCACCCGTACCGTCTCCATAACCACGCGACACTAGCGCGACACTAGGGACGGTTCTTGCTGTCGCATTTTTTGCGACAGCAAGAACCGTCCCTAGTGTCGCAAAGACCCATTCGCTTTGCTCAGGGTGACAGTTTTCACACAGTCCGACGGTCTTCGCTGTCGCCTAATGAGGATTATTTTTATGCAAAGGCAGGAAAAATAGCTTTGATATAGAAATTTATAGAATAGGAATAATATAATATAGAGAAAATTATTTAGGAGGAACAAACATTGCCCAAAGTGCATACTCTTTTTTCCGGTACAGATGATTATATTGCTTCAGAGGATTTGCAAAACAGTGTAAATATTTCCGCTGCCCTGGGCAGGCCGCTTTTGATTAAGGGCGAACCTGGAACAGGTAAAACAATGCTGGCGCGCAGTATCGCCGAAGGACTGAATAAAAAATTATTTATTTGGAATATCAAGTCCACAACGAAAGCTAAGGACGGTCTTTATATCTACGATACTGTGCAGCGGCTCTACGACAGCCAGTTTGGTGACCATGATGTTTCCGATATTCGTCATTATATAAAGCTTGGCAAGATGGGCGAGGCTTTTATATCACCTGAACAGGTTGTTCTTCTTATAGATGAAATTGACAAAGCCGACATTGAGTTCCCCAACGATTTGCTTTGGGAGCTGGATATAATGAGCTTTGATATAGCGGAAACCGGTGAAACGATAACGGCTAAGCACAGGCCGATCGTTGTGATTACCAGCAATGCAGAAAAGGAATTGCCCGATGCTTTTTTAAGAAGGTGTATTTTCCATTATATCGAGTTTCCGGATGAAAAAATGATGACGACAATAGTAAATGTTCATTATCCGGATCTAGAGAAGCAACTGCTGAACGAAGCTTTAAGAGCTTTTTATTGGGTACGCAGTATTAGCGGGCTGCAAAAGAAACCCAGTACCAGCGAGCTTTTGGATTGGGTGCAGGCCCTGACGGTTGGAGGTATAAGCCCTGAAAAAATAGCTAAAGAGTTGCCGTTTCTCGGTGTTTTATTGAAGAAGGACCGTGATTTTAACGCTGTACTGCAGCGACTGCACAACCAAGGGACACAGAAAAAAACACCTGCCCCCGGTTTATTGCGTAACTGGTAAGTGATATCATGTTTATAAACTTTTTTTACCTGCTGAGAAATTATGGTGTTCCCGTATCGATCAATGAATGGATGACCCTTGTAGAAGCGCTGAGCCGTGGGATGGCGTCTTCCAGCTTATATGGTTTTTATACTCTGGCGCGTTCTGTGCTGGTGAAAAGTGAAACTTACTTTGACAGGTATGATCTTGCTTTCCAGCATTATTTTTATGGGATTGAAACGCCCCAGGACTTAACCGAGCGTGTTATGAAGTGGCTGGAACATGTGCTGCCACCGCTACGCATGTCGCCCGAGGAACGCAAGCAGTTTCAAGAATGGGATCTTGACGAGCTGCGGCGGCAGCTGGAAGAGAGGCTTAAGGAACAGAAGGGCGAGCATCATGGCGGAGGAAACTGGATAGGTACCGGTGGAACATCCAGGTTTGGGCATTCGGGTTATAACCCTGCAGGAATCCGCATCGGGGGCGAGTCTGTTAACAAATCAGCGGTGAAGGTTGCTGCAGAACGAAAATTTCGCGGTTTTCGTGCTGATGAAACAATTGGAGTCAGGCAGTTTGAGGTTGCGCTGCGCAAACTGAGGCAGCTCAGCAGCAAAGAAGAAGGGCCAAAAGAAGAACTGGATATTGATGAAACCATACGGGAGACAGGCGATAAAGGCGGGTTATTGCACCTGGTGTGGTCCCGCGGGCGCAAGAATGCCGTCAAAGTATTATTGATCATGGATTCAGGCGGTTCGATGATGCCTTATATGCGCATCTGCAGCCAGCTTTTTACCGCCATGAATAGAGCCAGTCATTTTAAAGATCTGCGTTTCATGTACTTTCATAACTGTATCTATGATCATATTTACCTGGATCCGACCTGCAGTAAGTCTAACTCTATAAACACTAAAAGTTTCTTACAGCTGTATGATCCTGAGTATAAGGTTGTTTTTGTAGGTGACGCCAGTATGGCTCCCAGTGAGATGTTGATGGTTAACGGGGCTATCGACTGGGATGTAGTGAATGAAGAACCGGGTATAGTATGGATGAAACGGATCGCCGATCATTTTGAGCATTCTGTCTGGCTAAACCCCATACCTTCATATTACTGGGATCGTACTATCGGCTATTATACGATAGCTATGATTAGAGAAATTTTCCCGATGTATGAGCTTACCCTGGAAGGTTTGGATCAAGGGATCAAAAAGCTTAAAGTGAAGAAATAAGGAGAAGTGCCTGGCAATGAACGTACCGGAAACCCCGTGAAACGGGGTTTTTGTTTGCCCAAATACCTTCAATAGGTGATTTAGAATAAGGCAATTATTACTGCTTGGTTGCATTTATATATTTTGTGGAGAATATAATGTTTTATTTTGTGCATAAATGACGATATAAGATATAAGCACAAGTATTTGTTGGTCTTCTGGAGAAAAAAATGGAAAAAACAAGAAATAAACTGGAAGTATTAAATAATCACTTTATTTGGTTATACCGGCAAAAACGGTATTCCGAAGCTATCAGGGCGGCGGAAAGGGGTTTAGAATTAAGCAAGGAATTGCCGTATCTCAATCAACCCTACAGGAATATTTTCAAAAACAATATACAAGCCGCCAATCTCAAATTAAAAAGGATTGTGGGGAAAAGCGGTGCCGGATTGCAAAGAGGGGCTTTGCCCCTTGCTAAAGAGAGTTTCGCAAGAAAATTTATCCTGCGCGGCCTGCTCTTGGTCGTATGCATGTTCTGCACGTTATTTATTTTCGGGTTTATGGTTTTACCCTGTGGGCTGGGCCAGGATGGCTTAAAGGAAGGTTCAAAGGAAAGTTGTTCATCCGTCTTTCAATCTGCCGCGGATGCAGAGGGCCTTGCCAGCCTGGATGTCGCCGCCAGGGAAAGATTTGTTTTAAATCCGCACGAACTTAAAGAAAGCATCTTAATAGAAGCCCCTCATATACGGCAGAATCCGGAGCTTCCGAGAGGTTGTGAGGTAACAAGCCTGGCTATGCTGTTGCAGCATGCCGGTGTAGCTGTGGATAAAATGACCCTGGCAAGGGAAATAGTAAAAGAACCGGCTTTATACCGCGATATCAATGGCAATACCTTTTTTGGAAATCCTTATCGTGGTTTTGTGGGAGATATGTATTCTCGTGCGGAACCAGGTTACGGAGTATACCATGGGCCGGTAAGGAAGTTAATGGATAAGTATTTACCCGGGCAGACGATTGACTTAACCGGGTGTGACTTTAAGGATATCAAAGTTTTTTTAGGTTACAATGTTCCGGTATGGGTTGTTGCGAATACAACTTATGCCGAGTTAGATTCTGCCCGATTTGAAACCTGGCAGACTGCTGAAGGCACTGTGCAAATAACATACCTGGAACATGCTGTATTGCTCACGGGCTATGATCAGGATTATATTTATTTTAACGATCCTTTGCGGGAAACACCAAACAGGAAAGCAGCTAAGGATTCTTTTCGGGTTGCCTGGGAGCAGATGGGTAAACAGGCTGTAAGCTATCTTCCCTTTTAATTCAAAAACATTAAGCAGGAAATAGAAGCAGGAAATAACAGGGTTTTTATCGAATACAACAGGGAACCGGGTTTTTTGCTAGATAGTATTTGATGCACGATGAAGGGAGTGATCGGCGTGCGTAAACACCGGAGCCGGCGGCAGTGGTTAATTATTTTGTTGTGTTTACTTCTTTTAGGTGCCGGTCCTTTATTAACGGGCTGCGGTTCTGACGGAGGGGGACAGGTACCGGAAAAAGAGAAAGAGCAGGAAGCTCTTCCAAAACAGGAAGACCAGGAAGATGCAGGGGCTAATGGAGAGGAAAAGTCGAATACAGAAACTGAAGAGGAGGTTGAACGGATGCCGGAGGTGGAATTGAAGATAACTTATTTGGGCCATGCTGCTTTTTTGCTGCAAGCGGGAGAAACCCGGATACTGATGGATCCGTATGCGGCCGGAACGGGTGGATACGGAGCCCTGTCGCAGGAAGCCGATGTTGTTACCGTTAGCCATGAGCACAGCGATCACAATTATGTGCAGGCGGCCCAGGGTGATCCGCAGGTGCTGCGTGGGTTAACCGCTGACGGGTGGCAGGATATGGACTACTCCATTAACGGAGTTACATTTGCCTCCGTGAATACTTTCCATGATAATTCCGGGGGTCATGACAGGGGACGTAACGCTGCCTTTATTGTCAAAATGGACGGCCTGCGGCTGGTTCATCTGGGTGACCTTGGGCATCCCCTCAACGCAGAACAGATAAACGGTTTGTCTCCAGTGGATATTCTCTTAATCCCAACGGGGGGACACTACACAATAGATCCCGTGGAAGCCGATCAGGTAATAGAACAGCTCAGGCCCAGAGTCGTAATACCCATGCATTACCGCACTCAGGCGATAGCGGACTGGCCGTTGCAGGATCTGGATGTGTTTTTGCAGGATAAAGATAATATCAAGCACAGCAGCGAAAAATCGGTTACGGTGTCTAAAAGTACACTGCCGGAGGTAACGGAGATCTGGCTGCTATCTTATTAAGACCGGAGGTAGAGAAAATGACATTCCTGGAGCTGGCTAAAAAAAGGTATTCCGTACGGAAATATAAAAATATCCCCGTTGAAGAAGATAAATTGCAACAGGTTCTTGAGGCGGGAAGGGTTGCCCCTTCTGCGGTAAATTTCCAGCCGCTGCATTTTATTGTTTTCCGTGAGGAAGAAATGAGGAAAAAGGTAGCTGATACATACGAAATCGGTGCCTGGATCTATGAAGCGCCGGTGATAATAATGATCTGCGGCGATCACAGCAAGGCCTGGCGGCGCCCGGACGGCAAAGGGCACTGTGATATCGATGCCGCTATAGCAGCGGATCATATGACGCTAGCGGCAGCCGAGCTGGGATTGGGAACATGCTGGGTATGCAATTTTGATACCAGGGTCCTGCATAAGCTTTTAAGGCTGCCTCCGCATGTTGAGGCTATAGTCCTGCTACCCCTTGGTTATCCGGCTGATCAAGGAGATCCCGGGCGGCATGAAACAAAACGGAAAAAAATGGAGGAAATTGTGCACTGGGATACCTTCTAGCCTGGAAGAGGGAGAAAAATTATTTTCAGGTATATTATAAATGGAGATGATTTGCCTGTAATTATAGAGATCAACAGGCTGTAATACAGATTATCTTCCGGCAATAATAATCATAAGATGTTAAAAAGCAACAAGCCCAAAAGGTGTCACCTCTGGGCTTGTTGCTGTACCTGCATCTATGTTTTTTATTTAGCAGGAAAATTTTTTTATAGCTATAAAAAAAGGATTATCCGCATCATATAACGAACAGAAATGAGGATAAGAATTATTGCCCGCTTAAAGCATGCAGTATCATCACAACATGTTTATTATTACCTGAAGGAGTGAAGAGATGGAGCCCGAGGATAAAGAAAATGTATCCCGTAAGAGTATTAGGCCTGTTGTTTATATCGTTGTTCTTTTAATAGTTCTGGCATTGGCAGCAGTATTAGTCATTAATTTTGTCAATAATAATAATGACAGTGAAGTAATTGCCGCTGTGAATGGCGAGGAGATAACCAAAGACGAACTTTACGATGCGATGTTTACCAGCGGCGGCCGGGAGATTTTGGAACGTCTAATCACCAACCGCTTGATTCTGCAGGAGGCAAAAGCGCTTGAGATAAGCATTAACGAAGAGGATCTAGATGCTGAAATTGGTAAAGTAATCCGGGAAAATTTTTATGGAGCCGAGGATTATTTTTATCAGGCTCTGGAGCAGTATGGTCTTACGGAAGAAGCCCTGCGAAAGGATCTCGAAATAGATCTTCTTTTGCGTAAAATAATTCGCAACGAGGTAGAAATAACGGATGAGGATGTAAGGGAATATTATACAGAAAACCAGTATCTATTCAACTCTCCGGAACAGGTTGAGGCCCGTCATATTTTAGTTGAAACTCTGGAGGAAGCGGAGGAGGTCATTCAACTGCTGGACGGGGGGCAAGATTTTAGTGAACTTGCTGAAGAGCGCTCTATTGATACCGTATCCGCCGGGCAGGGAGGAAATTTAGGTTTCTTCCAGAGGGGAGAAATGGTGGCCGAGTTTGAGGAAGTTGCGTTTGATCTGGCGATCGGTTCTCGCGGCGATCCGGTAGAGACCCAGCATGGATTTCATATTATAGAAGTGCTCGATCGCAAGGAAGCTCACGAAGCTTCTTTTGATGAGGTTAAGGAAACTGCAGAAGAAAAATTGCTTGAAGAGCTTGTTTACGAAAAGATGGAAGAGCAAATAAACCTGTTAAGGGAAAAGGCAGAGATTAAATATCAAAGTTAAAAGAAAAGGAAGGTGAGTATGATGAGAATAACAGCAGTAGCGGCGGAACAGATGAAAGAAGTCTTAAAGCAGAACGGGGAAGGGCTTTATATCAGGATTTATGTAAGTGGTGTAGGCTGAAGCGGACCCCAGTTAGGTATGGCTCTGGAGGAGTCGGTTCACGAAGGCCAGGATAATGTGGATGAAATCGAAGGGGTTCCGCTTGTCTATGAAAAGAAAATAACCATGCATTTAAATGATAAAGTTATAGATTTCCATGAAGGGCCGCAGACCGGTTTTACCATCAGCGGTGAGGACTCCTGCTCAGACTGTTGCGGATCCTGTTCTTAAGGGCTTGCTAAGGAGATCGCGACACTAGGGACGGTTCTCAAAGGGTTCAATCGGAAGTTTTGCGCGAAAAAAGGTCAACC
>CAZQXY010000087.1:1562-8087 GCA_964597455.1 uncultured Desulfovibrionaceae bacterium | reverse complement strand
TTTGTTATGGAGGATATGGAAAATAATGTGCTAAAAAGGGCACTGCAGGAAATTACGAACTATTATCAATCACAGGGGATGGCCGGGACAGTCGGTTTTGGAAAACACCCGGCAATTCTTGTCGTCGATCTGCAAAAGGGGATAACCGATCCGCAAAAGCCTTCCGGCTGCAACCTGGATGATGTTATCTACAGTACTGCGCTGCTTTTGGATAAAGCGAGGGAAAAAGGCATTCCCATCTTTTTCTTTGCCCTGGCCTACCATAGTTCTCTGGTTGATGGAGGGCTGCTGGTAAAAAAAGTCCCCGTTTTAGCCGAGTTTTTAATTGGAAGCGAAAATGTCGAGCTGGATCCCCGGTTAGATCCAAAACCCGATGAACCGATAGTGATAAAAAAATTTGCCTCCTGCTATCACGGTACTCATTTGGCTTCATCCCTGACCGTGCTACAGGTAGATACTGTTATCATTACCGGTTGCATTACCAGCGGTTGTATCAGGGCAACAGCAAATGATTCCATACAGTACGGATTCCGCCCGATAATACCCCGGGAATGTGTAGGTGATCGCTCCGCTATACCCCACGAGGTAAATCTTATGGATATTCAGGCAAGGTGCGGGGATGTGCTTCCGTTGCATAATGTGCTGGAGTATATCGATTCATTATTATAAATTGTTAAAAAGGGGGTGCAACAGGACATGAAGAATATATTGGTGAAAGAAGTCATGACTTCGCCGATCGTTACCGTTAGATACGACACTTCCCTGAAAGAACTGCTCAATATTTTGGATAATAACATTTTTAGCGGCCTGCCGATAGTCGATGAAGGGGAAAAGCTGATTGGCATTATCTCCGAAAAAGATGTGATGAAATATACGCAGTGGGTCATCGGGCAACCGCTGAAAGATCCTGTAAAAATTTTAGAAGGCGATATTGAAGCAGCACACTTTACCGGGCAGCGCGGTATTGATGTCATTGAGCTGGTAGCCTCCGCAACCGCTGAAACGATCATGACAAAAGACGTAATTAGCGTTGGAGAGGAAACGCCTGTTCTGGAGGTAGTCCGGCTGATGAATAGCAATGAAGTCAATAGGGTGCCTGTAGTAGACAATTCTGGAAAGGTCAAAGGAATTGTCACCAGGGCGGATATATTGAAAATGCTTGAAGCATGGGCAGCACAGCACTGTAAATAAAATTTTTGCTGCCCATGCCACTGTTATGGATGGACACACATATTATAATAAAAAGCTGAAGGAGTTCTATGATCTATTATGAGGGATATTATTTACCGGGGTGGTTCTTACCGTACCCTTTCGGATAAAGATATAGAAAATATTCACGAGACCAGCATAAAAATATTAACCAAAGTGGGCTTTGAGGTATCTTTTCCCCCGGCTCTGGAACTGCTGCAAAAACATGGTGCTACCGTCGATTACAGCAAAAACCGGGTATTTTTGACACGCGAGATTATTTCCCGCTGCATCAAGCAGGCCCCTGCCGAATTTACTTTTTACGGGCTTGAAGAAGGGAAAGAGATAGTTCTCGGAGGAAACAGAGTTCACTTTGGAACCGGTGGAAAGGCCCTTTACGTGCTGGATCAGAACCGTAAAAGAAGACCTGCGGTTCTTCAGGATATTGATCATTTCGGCCGCCTTGCCGATAAGTTGGAATATGTCGACTTTTTTATCATTCCCACCCACCCACATGATATTAACATCAACAGCATTGATATTAACGAGTTCTACCATGCCCTGCAGAGCACCGGAAAGCCGGTCATGGGAGGGGTTTTCAGCAAAGAAGGGTTGGGAAAAGTTATTGAAATGGCCTCACTTATCGCCGGAGGCGCGGACGAACTGCGCCGCCGTCCTTTTGTAGGCTTTATCACCGCTATTACGAGCCCGCTGAAAATTGAAGATGACAGGGCCGAGATCCTCATCGAAACTGCCAAACACGGCCTGCCCCTGGTCATCTCTACCGCGCCCATAGCCGGGGCCACATCTCCGGTAACCCTGGCAGGCACCCTCGCCCTGCAAAACGCTGAAGCTCTCATGGGAGTTATCTTCAGCCAGCTGGTCAACCCGGGAACTCCCGTATTCTACAGCGCGGTTCCCTGCACCATGGATATGCGCTCCGGTTCTTTCCTGATGGGCAGTATAGAATCAGGATTGATGAACGCCGCGATTACGCAAATGGCCCACTACTACCGCCTGCCGTGCTATGTTACGGTAGGTGTGGCCGACTCCAAAATACCCGATGCCCAGGCCGCTTACGAAAGCGCCACAACCTGTATGCTGGCTGCGCTGGCCGGGGGAAACTTTATCCACCAGGCATTTGGGTTTCTGGACGGGGCCTTGACTATTTCGTACGGCCAGTTTGTTATCGATAACGACATCGTGGGGAGCTGCCTGAGGACTTTAAGGGGGATAGAAACAAACCCGGAAACCCTGGCATTTGATGTTATCGCAGACGTCGGCCCCGGAGGGAACTTTCTGGCACAAAAGCATACCGTAGATTACATGCGTACCGAAAGCTACAGACCCCGGGTCAGCAACTACCAGGATTACCAGTCCTGGCTAAACGCCGGCGGAAAAGACAGCTGGGAAAAAGCCGAAGAAATTGTAAGCAAGCTGCTCAGCGAGCCCCCGCGGCAGTTCATACCAGAGGAAATCGACAAGCAGATTCGTTCCCGCTTTCCGGAACTGGTCGAGCCAAACAGGTCTACTTAAGTGTCTCCAGGTAGATACTCCTGCTGGGGAAGGCTAAGGAAACTCCTTCCTGCTCGAGAATCTCCATTATTTTAAAATTGACATCCTCTTTTACCTGCAGAAACTCTCCCCAAATTGTAGTAACAGTAAAGAAATAGAGGAAAATATCCAAACTGTTTTCTTTGAACTGATCAAACCTGACAAAAATTGTCTCCTTGTGGATTTCCGGATGATTTTCCAGCATGTCCCTGATTCTCTGCACGCATCTTTCCAGTTTTCCTTTCGGAGTGGTACGGGCAATCCCTAAATTAAAGGTTATCCTGCGTTTTCCCATCCTGGTCCAGTTGGTAATGGGTTCATTTGTCAGGGTAGAATTGGGGACCGTTACCTGCGCATGGGCAAAAGTCCTTACCCTGGTGCTGCGAAAAGAGATATCTTCCACAGTACCCTCAACGCTGGGTGTATAAATCCAGTCCCCAACGGTAAAAGGCTTTTCCGTAAAAATTATAACCCCGCCAAAAATATTGGAGATAGCATCCTTGGCCGCCAGGGATACGGCAAGACCGCCCAGGCCGAGACCGGTTATAAATGCGCTGATTTCGAAGCCCCATTCATCGGCAATAATAATTAAGGCCAGCGCTACCAGTAAAGACCGCAGCACTTTGATTAAAAAGGGAATCAAGCTCTTATCCAGTTCGATCCCAAACTTCCTGCCCAGCTCCGAAAACAGAAAAGTGCCCACCAAGTTATAAAAGCCCCAGGTCACAAAAACTATTATCAGTCCGCGAAACAGCTTTATGACAAGCAGATGCTGATAGGCGGTTAGCGGTAATATTGAAAGGGAAAAATAAAGACCGAGAATCACAAAAAAATTCCTTAAAGGGATCTCAAAAGCCAGCAGTAAGTTCTCATCAAGATCAGTTTTTGTCTTTTTAGTTAATTGAAAAATTAACTTAAATATGTATTTTGCAAAAACCCTCCTGAGCAGCAAAAAAAACAAGAAAATAATAACGGCAGCGGCAATTTCTCTTAAAAGGCTGCTGGCAATAAATACCTGGAGCGTCTGAACTGCTTCGTACATCTGTCACCATCCTTTTTATGCCCATCACTACAAATAAGCCCATTCCTGCAGAATTGAAGATCTTCTTTCAGGTGGGCTTTCTTTCCCACCTGGCTTCTATAAAACCTCATTCATGCTTCCCGAACGAAAACCTTTCAGATCCAGCGTAACATAGCGGTAACCAATTGTGCTGAATCTTTTTTCGAGTTCAGCGGTTCTTCCCAAAATGCTGGAAAAATCCTTCTGGAGAACTTCTATGCGTGCCAGATCCCCGTGATGCCTTACCCTGAAAATCTTTATCCCCAGGGCATAAAGATAGTCCTCCGCCTCTTCAACCATCTTTAGCTTCTCCCTTGTTATACGCTCCCCATACGGAAAACGTGTAGCCAGGCAGGGGAAGGAAGGTTTATCCCCGGTGGGAAGCCCCATCTCCCTGGACAGCTCGCGAATATCCTCCTTGGTCAGGCCGGCCTCCCTTAAAGGGCTTTTTATTTCCAATTCTTCCCCTGCCCGTGTCCCCGGACGGTAATCAAACTGATCGTCATAATTTGAACCGTCCAGCACCCAGGGAAAACCGTATTCCCGGGCCAAACCCTGAAATAAAACAAACATTTCCTTTTTGCAATAATAGCAGCGATCAGGGGAATTGGCGGCAAATTTTTCATTTGATAACTCTTTTGTTGCGATCATCAGGTGTTCCAGGCCAAGTTGCTGTGCAATTGTTTGTGCTTCTTTTAGTTCGCGTTGCGGATGAATGCTGGAAGAGGCAGTTACCGACAGCAGCCGCCCGCCGAGCACATCCCGCGCCACCCTGGCCAAAAACGTGCTGTCTACTCCGCCGGAAAAGGAGAGAACGGCTCCCCCGCATTCCTTTAAAATCCCCTTCAAAATTAACAACTTATTTTTATTGCTCTTCACCCGGCTCCCCCCTTAAACCGCTGCGGATAATTGAATCAGCCAGCGCAGCCGCACCAAACCCGTTATCAATATTGACAACACCTATACCGCTGGCGCAGCTGTTGAGCATCGTCAGCAAAGCTGAAAGGCCGTTAAAATTGGCCCCGTAGCCAACGCTGGTTGGAACTGCGATGACGGGGGCATCAACGAGCCCCCCGACCACGCCGGGGAGCGCCCCCTCCATCCCGGCAACAACAATAATTACCGCTGCTGACTGCAGCTCCTCGCGGAATACCAGGAGTCTGTGTATACCCGCTACCCCGGCATCATAAATCCTTTGCACCGTGTGACCCATGATCCCCGCTGTAACGGCAGCCTCTTCCGCAACAGGCATATCGGCCGTACCTGCAGAAACGATCAAAACCTTGCGAAATGATTTTTTTACCTCCGCGGTGGTCAGGCTGATTATCCTTGCTGTTTTGTGGTATCTGGCCTGAGGAAATAGAGCCCCTACAGCTTCAAAGACCTCCCGCCCTGCCCGGGTTGCCAGAACGCTGGTATTGCATTCTGCCAGGCTTTTAAAAATACTGGCCACCTGTTCCGCCGTCTTCCCCTGACAGAATATGACCTCGGGGAAACCTTCCCTTAAAGCACGGTGGTGATCTATCTTGGCAAACCCGAGATCCTCGTAGGGAAGTTTTTTTAACTCCGCCAGAACCTCGTTCATATCTTTATCGTTGTCCTTGAATTCCAGCAAAATTTTTCTTAGATGTTCAAGATCCATTTGTGCTAAATCCCCTTTAAGTTTTAAAACCCCTCTATTAAGCTCTTAAGCTCTGTAAAAGCTCTGTAAAAGGTTATCCTTCTCCCGGATAGCGAAAATGCCCGATTATTTCCCAGCGCTGGAGGCGATTTTCCTCTCTGGCAATCCCGGCGTTGTGAATAACAAGGGGCACCCCGTCTCTTCCGGTACGGTCACTGATTATACCACAGTGCTCCCGCCCGTCAGCAAAGCGCCAGTAGACCACATCCCCCCACTGCCATTCAGGGAGACAGCCTTCGACTTGAAGCATCAAAGCGGTGCCAAAACGTTCAAAAAAAAGCATCTGGTTGGGGACACGGCGGTGGTCGATATTGGTGTCGGGAGTATTCAGGCCCCAGTTATTCGGATAAAGATGAAAGTTCTCCCGCATATCTTCATGAATCAACTGCTGCAAGTCGATGCCGGCATGGCGGTAGGCCCTGACCACCACATCGGTACAGGCCCCTGCATCCGGCTCAACATCTCCCCCGGGATAATTAATTGAAACATAAGCAGCATCGTAACGGGTCCCGTTGGTCACTTCGCTGCGCGCACCCAGAAGAATAAAATCGGGGAGGGTCAGCTCTTCCTCCGGGATTTGTTCTACCGGTGAATAACTGCTCTCTTCAGAAAACAATCCCCGAAAATCATCTAACAGTGATTCATCCCGGGGCAGCTCTGCCGGGAGACTTCCCCGAAATACTTTGCCATACCCCAAAATGCCTGCAACCAGAAAAACTGCTAATAGCACAATGGAAAGAAATATTTTATTGCGTTTCAAATACAATTAACCCTCCAAATGCGTTATCATACAGGGTCAAACAGGGAAACAGGGCAGGGAAACAGGGCAGGGAAACAGGGGACGGTTCTCTGTCTCACAGTCTCTCAGGGCCGCATCAAACAGGGGACGGTTCCCTGCACACACTCAATCTAAAACAATACTACCAGATATTTGCTCGAAAAAAAAGCGTTTTGGACAGTTTTTATCGTAAATGGTCTATACTGACGATATAGCAGCGGCAAATAATATTTATAACCTATCCAAGAATCATTAACCATCTGA
>CAZQXY010000087.1:0-1462 GCA_964597455.1 uncultured Desulfovibrionaceae bacterium | reverse complement strand
TATTACTCCTAAACTGGAGGGTATTAATCCTTTTTGATCTGCTATTCTTTCCTATCTTTTACGAGAAGGCTAATTATAAAGCTGATAAGGGAGAAAACCAGAGCAACAATGATGGCGGTTCCAAAACCATGGATGTTAAATCCTTTTACCACCGCGCTGGTCAACCACAACATGAAACCGTTGATCACCAACGTAAATAAACCCAATGTAAGGAAATTAAGGGGCAGTGTAAGTATTACAATAATAGGCCTGATTACGGCATTAACAACACCGAGAACAAGGAAACCGAAGACCGCCCCCAGGAAAGTTACCTCAAAACCGCTGATCACATAAGAAGTTAGGATAATGCCCCCAATATTAAGTATCCAACGTAACACTAATCCTCTCATTACTATCTTCCCCTTTCACTGGAATTCTTTTTAATATTAATATTCATCCATAATATGAGTTTCCCTGCCAAAAAAGCTGTAACCTGAAAACAAGTTACAAAACAAGTTTCAGAGTCTAACAGAAGGCTGGTGCGACAGAGAACCATCCCCTGTCGCACCAGCCTTCTGTTACACCGAAATCTGTATTGTAGCCTATCCCCCGGCTCAATAATAGTTTTACTGTAGCCATCCATCCACTGTATCTTCATTTTCAGCAATCCAATCGCGTGCCGCCTGCAGCGGTTCCGCTCCATCGGCAATCGCTCCGATTACTGCACCAAGCTGGTAATCTTCCAGGTAATAGTTTTTTAAGAAATTGGCTACATCAGGAGCATCCGCATCCAGGCCCTGGCGTGCCATGACATGGATATCCTCCGCTCCGCCGTAGACCTCCTGCGGATCTTCCAAGAATTTCAGATCAAAGCTGGCAAACTTCCAGTGCGGTGTCCAACCGGTTACAATGATCCATTCTTCTTCCATATAAGCATCGGCCAGGGCTGCGGTCATCGCCATATCACTGCTTTCCAGAAGTTCCAACTCCAGGCCGTAATCTGCAATGGCCTGCTCTGTAGCCCTCATGATGCCGGCACCACCATCAATACCTACAATACGGCCGCTAAAATCGTCCACATGGTCGTTTAATTCTTCAATTGAATTAATATCCACGTACTCGGGAACTACCAAGCCGATACGCGCACCGTTATACATATGGCCATAATCATCCATCTGATCTCCAAACTCTTCCATATAGTCCTTGTGGGTTATCGGCAACCAAGCTGTAGTCTGGGCATCAAGATCGCCTTCGGCAATACCTGAATACAATCCGCCAACTTCAAGCGACGTTGTCGTGCAATCATATCCCAGCTTATCCATAATTACTGCCTGGGCTACATGCGTGGAAGCTTCCGCACATGCCCACTGGACATAACCAAGCTCAATCGTCCCCTTGGCTGTTTCTCCAGGTTCACCGGAATTTTCACCGGGTGTTTCGCCATTTCCATTACCGCCGCAGCCCACCAACAACATTCCTAAAC
>CAZQXY010000086.1:0-8104 GCA_964597455.1 uncultured Desulfovibrionaceae bacterium | reverse complement strand
CCGGTTATCCCTTTTTCAGCAGCTATTTCACCGGCCACGCCCATGGCGGCCAGGGCAGCAGCCGCGGCTTGAAAATAGTCTTTCTCGACAGCGGCAAAAGCAGCCGCCAGGGAAGCGCTCATGCAGCCGCTTCCCACCACCAGGGGCAAAAGGCTGTGCCCGTTAAAAACCCTGGCAACCCGCTTGCCATCTGTAATCACATCCACAGGACCGGTTACGGCAACTACCGCCCGGTAATCAAGCGCTGTAAGCAGGCGCCCGGCACCTTCCAGGGGATCTCCGGCAGTGATGCTCTGGATCCCGCTGATTTTGACCCCCCTTACTCCGGCCAGGGAGCCGATCTCCGCCCCGTTTCCTTTTATTATAGCCGGTTTGATGGTCTTTAATAAGCGCAGGGCTGCTTTACTGCGGTAGGCAGTCGCCCCGGCACCTACCGGGTCAAGAACAACCGGGATCCCTTTTTCCCCGGCCTTTTTCCCCATTTTTAGCATCGCTTCCAGCTGATGCGGCACAAGAGTACCTATATTGATCACGGCCGCAGAGGCGGCTTCCGCCATCTCATCCACTTCTTCCAGGGCAAAGGCCATCACAGGCAGGGCACCGATACTCGCCGTTATATCCGCACAGTCCCCGCAGGTGACACTGTTGGTAATATGGTGAATAAGCGGCCTTTCCCGGCGAATTTTCTCCAAAATTTCCGCGCCTTTAAACATACAAACATCCCTTCCCGGCAAAATGATCCATAGGACCGCTCCCATGACCGAGGTTTAAACCATGCGGAAGAATCGACTGCAGGTAATCCCGGGCTGCTTTCACCGCCAGCGGGACCGTCTTCCCCAGGGCCAGGTGGGCGGCAATGGCCGCAGCAAAGGTACAACCGGTGCCATGCGTATCTTTTGTATCGATACGGGGGGCACGATAGTAGTAATACCTTTCTCCATCAAATAAAATATCCTCTACCATCCTTTTCCCTTGAGCATGTCCTCCCTTGAGCAAAACAGAAGAAACCCCGGCTTCGTGGAGAAAGCGCGCAGCTTCCTTCAGTGCGCCCGCATCCTCCAGGGAGCGGCCACAGAGCACTTCGGCCTCCGGTATATTGGGGGTAATAATTGAGGCCAGCGGGAAAAGCTCCTGTTGCAATGCCGTCTGGGCTCCTTCTTCCAACAGCAAATCCCCGCTTTTGGCCACCATGACCGGGTCCAGTACTACTTTTTTTATGCGATACTGTTTCAGTTTCGCGGCTACCAGCTCAATAATCGGAGCGCTGCCGAGCATCCCGGTTTTCACCACCGTTACGGGAAAATCACTCATCACGGCATCTATTTGAGCTTCTATTATTTCTAAATCGAGCATCTGCACTTTTTTTACGGCTGTTGTATTCTGCGCGGTAATGGCTGTAATTGCCGTCAGGCAGTAAACCCCCTGCGCAGCCACTGATTTCATATCTGCCTGGATACCCGCCCCTGCCCCGGAATCGGAGCCGGCAATAGTTAAAACACATTTTCGCATCTTATTTCAACTCTCCAAATCATTAATTTTACTGGAAATGTTTTTTGACCATTTTCAAGGCGCAATAAGGTCCGCACATGGTGCACTCTTCTTTTCCCCCGGGGTTAAGACGTTCATAGAAGGTCCTGGCAAGGGTGGGATCGAGGGACAGCTCCAACTGGCGTTCCCAATTCAGCTCCCGGCGTGCCAGAGACATCTTCCTGTCCCACTCCCTGGCTCCGGTGACACCCCTGGCCACATCGGCCGCATGAGCCGCTATGCGGGACACCATTACACCCTGGCGGACCTCTTCCGGCCCGGGGAGACCGAGGTGTTCGGCAGGTGTAACATAGCAGAGAAAATCAGCACCTGAGACTGCAGCCATGGTTCCCCCTATAGCTGCCGTAATATGATCGTAACCCGGGGCAACGTCGGTAACCAGGGGTCCCAGAACATAAAAAGGCGCGCCCCCGCACAGCGATTTGGCTATTTTCATATGCGTTTCAATTTGATCAAATGGGACATGCCCCGGCCCCTCCACCATAACCTGTACCTCTGCCTCTCTGGCCCTCTTGACCAGTTCACCCAGCGTCACCAGTTCCTGGATCTGGGCCCTGTCACCCGCATCCTCGAGACTTCCCGGTCGCATTCCGTCCCCCAGGCTCAAAGTCACATCGTATTTACCGGCAATCTCCAAAATGCGATCATATTGTTCATAAAGCGGGTTTTCCCTTTCATTTTCCAGCATCCAGGCGGCAATCATCGCACCGCCGCGGCTGACTATCCCCATGAGCCTCCCCTCCCGGCGCAGGGCATCCAGGGCGGAGAGTGTCAGGCCACAGTGCAGTGTCAAAAAATCCACACCCCCGGCTGCGTGCTCCTCAATTTCCGAAAAAAGATCATCCTCCGTCATCTTCAATACCGCTCCGGAGGAGAGCCGTGCTTTCACGGCCGCTCCGTAAATAGGAACGGTGCCCACCGGAACAGATGATAACTCCAGCACCATTGAGCGAATCCCTTTAAGATCGCCGCCGGTGCTTAAATCCATGACCGCGTCGGCACCGGCCTCTAACGCTGCCTGTAGTTTAATCCTTTCGTTTTCCCCATCGGGGAAAGCCTCTGAGCTGCCAATATTAGCATTTACCTTCGTCCGCAGCTTATTCCCTATCCCGCGGGGATGTAAATTCCCCCGGTTGATATTTGCAGGAATGACAATCGTCCCTGCTGCAAGCCCTGCCATGATTGCCTCCACCGGAAAGCTCTCATCGGCGGCAACGGCTTTAACCTCAGGGGTTACCTCTCCCTGTCTTGTTCTGGATACCTGTGTAAAGACCTCGTGCATAATCTTCACGTCCTCCAATCCGAATTTTGTTACTGCCCTTAATATCCCCCGGTAACCGCTATTTCCGGCCGGCCGCCCTGCTCCAGAGCTTTAAAATAACCAGTCCGATCAGCGAACCCGCAAGGCTGCTCAACCCAAAAGGAATGATAAAAGCATAAGCCAACCCGGGAAAACCGAGCAGCCATTTTGCCACAGGAAAAGCTGCCAGGGCTCCGATTAATCCCGTTCCGACAACCTCGCCTGCGGCCGCAAAATATTCTTTTTTCAGGTAACGATAGCCAAGGCCGGCAAGCAGCGCTCCAAACATACTCCCGGGAAAAGCCAACAGCGTTCCGGTGCCCAGCAGGTTTCTGATTACAGATGTAAGAAACGCAGCTACCAAAGCGGGGCCCGGCCCCAAAATGGCGCCGGCCAGAACATTAATGGCATGTTGGGCGGGGTAAACATTCGAAACCCCTACCGGGATGGAAAAAGGGGAAGCAACCGTCCCCAGGGCCACCAGCAACCCAACCGCCGTAACTGTACGCAAAGGAAGAGTTTTTGATAAAGTACTTTCCATTTTTATTAACTCCTTTCACCAAGCGATGAGTTCCCATTACACTGAAGAATGTTAATGAACCTTTTCCCGAAATAAAAAACGGACCAACAGGGCCCGTAATTAATTTAAAACCAATAAAATCACCTTCCCTACGCTGGCATTATCCACCTCCTGAACGACATACACAGTATACATTTTAACTACCTTTCAGAAGGTAAACAGGTTCTAAGGGTTAAGAAACTTCACCGCGTTTCTTTCTCAGCCTCCGCTCGGAAGCACCCCCGGTCTATTCAATTATACTAGCATTATACACTAACCGGAGCAAATATTTCAAGACAATTCGGCATTTTTTTTTAGGATCCGGCTGCTTCGCCGGAGGATATCAGGACATAGCGCGTTCCGGAAACCTCCCCTGCGCCGGCAGGCTCACAGTCCAATAATGAACTATCCCTTGATTCTCTTCAATTCCATACCGACTACATTATAGCGGTCCATACACTCCAGGTAGATGGTATCCACATCGCCCCATTCTTCGGGAAAACTACCGCCCATCTGCAGCATCACTACATAAGGATAAACATCGTGGTAAAAAGCCCCGCACAGGCCACCCGTTTTATGCATACTGAGCTCCAATTGATCGCCAACTTTGTGCCCGACACTGCATGATCCCTTCACCTCTTTAATCGTCCCAATTACAGTGTAACCAATTTTCTTCTCTTCTCCCATAAGTAAAACCTCCCCTTGCTTAAAAATATTAACCCGGATCAGCACTTAATTCGGCCAGTTCATCCAAAATAACCTCCAGTTCCTGCAAGGAGCTGCCGTAACCGGCCCAATCACCCTCACTCAAACTCTCCTGTGCTTCCTGGTACAACTGCTGTGCCCTGCGGGCAAGACCTGGAATATCAGGAGGAAGCCCTGGCCGGGGTTCGGTCGGTTCATCCGGATCTTCCACTTCTACATCTATCCCTTCGGGACCGGGCAAATCGTCCGAAACCTCAGGAGCCTGGCGGTCATGAGCGCCAAAAATTGTTATCAGTGCCTCTTCCAGCGTAGGCTCCATCACTACCTGCTCACCGAAGCCGACGATAACCCGTGCCAGTTCCGGAAGCTGGCTCTGCTCCGCCTCGAGAAAAACAGGCTCAACATACAAAATAGAATCGTTAACGGGAAGCACCAGCAGATTACCGCGCACGACTCGTGAACCCCTTTGGTCCCAGAGCGCCAGCTGCTGGGAAATAAGGGTGTTCTGATCTATACGCGTTTCGATCTGCATCGGGCCAAAGACCACCCTGTCTTTGGGGAAAAGATAGACTAAAAGCTCTCCATAATTATCACCGTCGGAGCGCCCCGCCATCCAGGCAATCATGTTGTCCCTGGTGGTCGGAGTAAAGGGAAGAATAAGGACAAATTCGGGGTCTTCTTCTCCGGGGAGCTCCAGGATCGTATAATATGGCTCTACAGGCTGGACTGTCCCCCTGTACTTTTCGTTCGGTATTTGCCAGAGGTCTTCCCTGTTATAAAACACAACCGGATCCTTCATATGGTAAGTGGCAAAAACCTGTGCCTGCAAACTTAGCAGTGTCTCCGGGTAGCGCAGGTGTGCTTTGATTTCCTCCGGCATCTCCTCCAGGGATTTGAAAAGCTCAGGAAAAATTTTAGCATAAGTCACTATCAATGGATCAGAAGGGTCAACAATAT
This sequence comes from uncultured Desulfovibrionaceae bacterium, assembly GCA_964597455.1. Taxonomy (GTDB): domain Bacteria; phylum Bacillota; class Dethiobacteria; order DTU022; family UBA8154; genus DUQX01. Next base: position 3,035 of record CAZQXY010000086.1, on the reverse strand, counting down.
AATAATCCACCGTACCATTGTAGGCATCCACCACTGCCTTAACTGAATTGCGCAGGTAGTTAATTCCGCCGTAAGGCTCGGAATAAGGAAAATTATTTGTCGTGGTATAAACATCCAGAATCCAATAGATCCTCCCGTCGGCTATCACCGGGTAGGGATCGGCATCATACTGTAAAAACGGCGCTATCCGGGTAACCCTCTCCCTAATTGTACGGTTATACATAACCCGGCTTTCACTTGTTATCTCACCGGAAATTAGTATCCGGTAATCGGAAAACCTGAGCGCGTAGAGTAATTTTCTTCCCAGGTTGCTCAGTGGAATTCCGCCGGTACCCTCATAGCTGGTATAGACGTTGGTATCACCCATGGGGTAATCGAATTCACGGGTATTGCTATTTACAATAACATAATTACTGCTGAGCTCCCCGTAATAAATCTCCGGCCGCGCTAATTCCACCCCCCCCTCAATAACCGGGGGGATGTCCCCGATCGTGAATTTCGGTAAACCCTGGGGGGATACCTCTGCAACGGGGCTCATCGTCAGTCCATAGCCATGGGTATACTGCAGGCGCGTATTAACCCAAGTTCTGGCCTGTTCAGCAAGCTGCGTCTGGTCCATCTCCCGTACCGAAAGCATTACCTGCCTGTACTTCCCATCCAGGTAATAACGATCTGTATCAACACTTGCAAAATCATAGTAGGGACGTATTCCCTGCAGCTGTTTATAGGTATCCAGCAGCGGACGGTAATCCCAAAGACGCACGTTCTGCAGTGTATCCGCACTTTTTTCCAGGTCTTCCCATTCGAGGTCATCTCTGGCAGGATAATCCTTCGTGCTCACATTATCCAGACCATAAGCTTTCAGGGTATAATGAATATTGTGCTCAAGAAAGGGGTGCTCGTAAACAAACTCATTGGGCTCAACTCTGAACTGCTGCACCAGGGAAGGGTAAATGCTTCCGACAACAAGAGAAGCGCCGATCAGGGTAGCGACACTTAAAAAGATTAGTCTCGACTGGCGCCGGTAAATATTATAAATAAGCACGATACAGATACCCAGTGTCAGAAAAATGAGAATCCACAAAGCAGGAAGATTGGCGTTAAGGTCCGTATAACCGGGGCCAAAAGTAGCGCCCCGGGGTGAAAGCAGCAACTCGAACATTTTCAGGCGGTAGTCCCAGGCTTTTAAGAGAAACGCAAATGTGAACAAAAGGGAAAGGTGCCCCTGCCCCCGCGAGGGGAAAAAAATAAATTTCCTGCCTACCTGGACCGGCGGATCGGTGACAAAATAGATAAACCCTGCAACCAGAATCGTCAGCACGACCATGGTTTGCAAATAAGTGTACAGTAAGCGCCAGAAGGGAAGCTGAAAGACATAAAAAGAAGCATCCAGATTAAAGACAGGATCGGTTACCCCAAAACTGACTCCCTGTAAAAACTGCTGCACTTCCAGCCAGAGGCCTTGCGTATAGGACGAGAGAAGAAAGGAGACGACAAGGCTGGAAACAAGAAAAAAAAGGGTAATTTTTCGTGGAGTTAACATCCTGCCGAGGGCGGTGCCAATGATACGCTCCCTTAACTCCAGATTGGGCACATTTAACAGCACACCGCGCATGAACATGAGATTGATAAAAAGAAAAAGGAAAAAAACCAGCCAGGCTGCAAGGCGAATGGCCCACCCGGATAGAAAAACAGTGAAAAACACGGAAGCGTAATTGAGATGATTAAGCCAGAGATAATCAGTATAGCGCTCCGCAACCCAGAACAAAAGTCCTGCCAGGATAACAAACAAAACAATTAAGAAAGTTTTTAACCTCATAATACGGATTCCTTCCCGAATCAGGATTTTATTGATTAATAGACCGTTATCAGATCACCCAGGCTTTCCAGGGTTTTCCCCCCAATGCCGGTTACTTTCAGCAGATCATCAACACTCTTAAATGGCCCGTTCTTCTCACGATAATCGATAATGCTTTGGGCTTTAACGGCACCTATTCCAGGCAGGGTCTCCAGCTGGGATTTATCGGCGGAATTAATATTTATCTTGCCGACTTTTACCTGCTGCAGGCCTCCCGGATATATTCCACCGGAAATTTGAGAGGGATCCCTATCGCTTTTTCTCGGCACATAGACCGGCTGCCCGTCGTAGAGCGGCTCTGCAAGATTTATCATCTCGAGGTCAGCATCATCAGATTGCCCCCCGGCCTTTTCAACGGCCTCATAGACCCTGGCCCCTTCCTCAAGAATATAAACACCTGGTTCCTGCACAGCTCCGGTAATGTGGATTATAATAAGCTTCTTTTCTTCAACACCATCACCATTATCGCCATCATTACCATGCTCAGCGTTACTTTCTATTTCACCATGGGGAATTATTTCCGGACTCGCTCTTCCCCCGGCAGGTAAAGCAAAACGCAGCACAATCCCCAGAACCAAAAGGCAAACCAGCAATAATACCAGTTTCTGTTCTTTTGGGGTTAGTTTAAACAATTTTACCACCCTTTTGAAAAGAAGTCTGTAAATTCAAGTTCGACAATTTATTTCAAGTTCCTGCTTCCTTTCAATAGAGGCGATAAAAAGATATACCCTACACCGCGAAGCAGGGGGACGGTTCCATCGTCTTCCTAAAGTTCATGCCCTACGCGCATCGCTTCATGGACAGCATGTGTGATGCGCCTGGGATTCCAGGCATCGCCGATAACGTAGTATTCTATACCTGTGCCCTCAAGTTTCTCTGCAAGGTTGTCATCCGGGACAGATCCCAGGGCGAGCACAACCGTATCGAAACCGACAAGAACTTCATTGTTGCCGTCTATCTCAACGTTACCACCTCCATCGTCAATCGAGAGGAACTTGGCCCCCGTAATTATTTTTACCCCGTATTTATCCAACCTGGCCAGCAGGATCGCCCCGACAAGCGGGCCGATACCTTCAGCTATCTGCGGCAGTGCTTCTATTATAGTTACTTCCCTTCCCTTTTCACCCAGATAATCCGCAGTATCGCACCCAACGAGCCCTCCCCCGATAACGGCAAC
>CAZQXY010000085.1:0-8128 GCA_964597455.1 uncultured Desulfovibrionaceae bacterium | reverse complement strand
GAAGGAGGTGATCATGGAAAAGCATTTAAAGCTCCTGAAGGTTCTGGAAGGTCCTGGGAAATTGTATAAGATGTAGGGTTGTCGAGTCAGGTTATTTTAGTAAATTCAATATTAAAGAGGAGGACAATACGAAAGATATTATTTGTGGCTTTTCTTATACAGATACTGATGTCATCGTTGCCAGGAATATTGTGAGATTACTGTGTGCGAATACTATTTTGTGGAGGACTATTATCAAAAGGAGGATATAAGTTAAATGAAAAAGATGAAAATGTTTGCCTTGTTGTTTATCTTTATCTTTTTAGGAAGTATTTATATTTGCGGATGCGGTGGATCAGAAACTACAACACCCGCTCCTGCAACGAACGGGGATACAGAAACACCTACCCCAAGTGTCCAACCCCTCGAAATAAACTTTGCTACCTGGCACCACCCTACTTACCCGCTTAATACCGAGGTCTGGGAACCCTTTATCCAGGATATAGAGGAAAAGACAGAGGGAAGAGTAAAGATATATTTCCATCCCGGAGGGGTTCTGGTTAAAGGCGATGAAACCTATGATGCCATTGTAACAGGGACGATTGATATGGGCTTTTCACTGCAATCGTATACTACAGGAAGATTTCCGCTAAGCAGTATCCTGGAATTTCCGTTTATGTTTACATCCTCAAAGCAGGCTTGCCTGACAGCAGCGGAGCTTTTAAAAACCAATACTGCATTTCAAGAGGAATATGGAGACGTAATCCCCATTTGGGTGGGAACTACGGATGCTTCTGCAATGTTTGCAACCCATAGGGTTAATACAATAGAGGATTTCAAAGGTCTAAGGATTCGTACGCCGGGAATCATTCAAAATGGCGTATGCGAAGCCCTGGGTATCGTTCCCACTTCCATGCCTTATGCGGAGGTTTACGATGCTATCCAGCGCGGAGTAGTAGAAGGCGCATTTGGACCGCAATGTTCAATCTTAGAGCATAACTTCCACGAAGTGGCCCATGAACTTCTACAATTTGAACTTTATGCCACGCCGCTTTATACCGCCATGAATAAAAATATCTGGAACAAAATCTCTCCGGAAGACCAGGCAACTATTATAGAGCTTATGGATGAATTGCCGGCGAAAATTGGCGAGCAGTATGACACCCGTCTGGAGGCAGATAAGCTGATCTGGGAGGAAAACAAGCTGTACATGTACTCATTGCCGGAGGAAGAAATGCAAAAGATCTACAACTTAATAGAACCGCTGGAAGAAAAATGGTTATCCGATATGGAAGCAAAAGGCATAGCGGGCAGAGAAGTCTATGCTGAAATGAAAAGGCTGGCGGAGAAATACAAGCAATAATAGAATATAATCGTTTAACACGCTGTCGATCTTGCAGTCCTGAGCTTAGTCTTTCTCCCGGGCCATCCAGCGCCCGGGAGAAAGCTATAGCCAAAACATAGTAATAGCGAGGAGAATAATATGCCTTTAATGAAGAAATTACTTGATGGTCTAAACGTTCCTTTCTTAAAGATTTCCATGATTTTGGTTCTCTTGATGATGCTTATTACTGTTGGTGATGTTGCGGGGCGCTATTTCTTTAACCGTCCCATTCTCGGGGTTTTTGAGCTGACACGCTTTGGCCTGGGGGCAATTGTATGTACCGCCCTGGGATTTAGTCAAATTAATAAAGTGCATATCGCGATTAATCTTCTGGTTTCACGGCTGCCGCAAGCGTGGCAAAATATTATCGAAACCTTTAATTTTTTAGTAGCGTTTATCACCTTTTGCATTGTGTCCTGGCAAATGTTTATATACACGGGGCGCCTTTACACCAGCGGCCAGGTAACCTCGGTATTGGGCCTTCCCATTTACCCGTTTGTATTGATATCAGCTTTAGGGGTTACGGTATTTACTCTAGTTTTGTTGTGGGACCTGATCAAAGCAATATTCAAGATTTTTAACAGGGGGGTAGGAGATGAATACAGTTCTCATTGGAGTTCTTAGCATTGTCGTACTTTTAATCCTGATTTTTTTACACATGCCCATATCCATCGTAATGGTTGTCGTTGGTACTATCGGCTATGCTCTGGTTGTCAGCCCTCAAGCTGCTCTTATTAAGCTGGGAACAGATACTTTTAACAATGCTGCATCCTATACGCTCAGCGTTATCCCCATGTTCCTCTTAATGGGTTTATTTTTAGGAACATCCGGGTTGGCGCGCCGGCTTTTTGAGGCCTTTAATGCCTGGCTAGGACATATCCGCGGCGGCCTTGCCATCGCGTCGATTGCGGCCTGCGCCTTTTTTGCCGCCGTATCAGGCTCCAACATCGGCACTGCAGCAACAATCGGCAAAGTAGCCGTCCCCGAGATGCGTATTCATAAATACAAAGACAGTTTGTCTGCCGGCTGTGTAGCGGCCGGCGGTACACTGGGTATTCTAATCCCTCCCAGTTCCCTGATGATCGTTTATGGGGCTCTTACGGAGGAATCTATCGGGAAACTGCTGATCTCGGGAATCCTTCCCGGAATCGTAACCGCTGTGCTGTTAGCCTTTGCTGCCTGGTTGCAGGTCAGGCTTAACCCCGGCCTGGCACCTATAGGCAAATCTTCGCCCTTTACTATAAAGATGCAGACGTTAAAAGCAATTTGGCCGGTACCGGTTATCTTTGCCATTTCCATGGGCGGGATCTGGCTGGGGGTATTTACGGCCACCGAAGGAGGCGCGATAGGGGCCTTTCTTTCTTTGGTTTATGCTTTTATAACAAGACAATTGAGCAAGAAGGGGCTTAATTCCGCCCTGGAGGAGACAGCCAATGTTACAGCGATGATTTTTCTGGTCATCATTGGCGGGACGCTCTACGGTCATTTTTTAACAGCGACCAGAATTCCTTTATTCATGAAGGAATACATTGTCGCCCTCAATTTGTCCCCCTTTATGCTACTCATGCTGGTTTTTGTAATTTATTTTGTAGCTGGGTTTGTGATGGATGCCATGGCCATTATTGTTATTTTCACCAATTTGTTTTACCCTCTGGTTACCCAAGCCGGTTATAACGGAATATGGTTTGGGGTTATCACCATAATGCTGTGTAATATCGGTTTTTTAACCCCTCCGGTGGGACCGGTGAGTATGGTTACCGCTTCGTCAACCGACACTCCGGTCGAAGAGGTTTTCAAAGGCGTCACGCCCTTTTGGTTCGCCTTAATAACGGCAACTTTTATTCTTATAGCATTTCCTATTATCTCCACTTATTTGCCGAGCATGATGGCACAATAATTGGCAGATTATGAATTGCCGGATAAGCAGACAGGTAATAAATAGACCAAGAAAAGGCTATTGGGTATGCTCCAGTAGCCTTTCTTTTATAAAGTGTCTGGAAAAAGTGCAGGAAACTAGTTTGCAATGTAGAATCATGTAAGATAATATGCTAGAGTAATGATCATTACACGGACATTTTCTACCATGTGTGTTTTCTATTCCAGTTGCTTCTTGTGAAATTAAGTTTATTTAAGGAGGGATGTTCTGTGGTAGAGGTGAATAAGGTAGACGGGGAAAAAATCCAAATCGCCGTGAGGATGATCCTGGAAGCCATAGGTGAAGACCCCGAGCGCGAAGGGTTGAAAGAAACCCCACAGCGGGTTGCCAGGATGTATGCCGAGATTTTTAGTGGTTTACATGTCGACCCCGGCGTGCATCTGCAAACCTGTTTTTATGAAGAAGAGCATGAGGAAATGGTGTTGATCAAAGATATCAGTATTGACTCCATGTGCGAACATCACCTGCTGCCTTTTTTTGGGAAAGCCCATGTCGCCTACATTCCCAATCAGAACAAAATAACCGGCCTTTCAAAACTGGTCCGGGTTGTGGATACGCTCGCCCGGCGTCCACAGTTGCAGGAACGATTGACAATGCAGATCGCTAATACAATCATGAGTGTATTGCATCCCAAGGGAGTGGTTGTGGTTGTCGAGGCCGAGCACCTCTGCATGAGTATCCGCGGGATTAAAAAACCGGGTGCGATGACGGTTACTTCGGCGGTGCGTGGTATCTTCCGGACCGACCATAAAACCCGTGACGAGGCTTTTTCCCTGATCAAAGGAGTCTGATTGCCGTGCAAAGGTTTTACAGGGTTCTTACCGATCCCCGTTTCCAGACATACAAACGCCGGACCGGCAAACATGAAGCCCGGCGAAAATTTTGCGGTCATGACGAGCAGCATCTGCTGGATACGGCACGGATTGCCTGGATTTTGTCGCTGGAGGGACAATTAAGTTTTTCTCAGGAAACAGTTTATACGGCGGCTTTTTTGCATGACATCGGGCGCTGGCGTGAATATGAAGATGAAAAAACAGATCACGCTGCCGCCGGTGCGGCCATGTCCCGCCCGCTGCTGCAGGCGGCAGGTTTTGCCGCGGCAGAAATAGAGGTGATTGCCGCGGCGATTGCTGAGCATCGTCAGCCGGCCCAGCAGTGTATCACACCACTGGGCCGGCTGCTGGCGGCAGCTGACGATCTTTCCCGCCGCTGCTTTGACTGTGCCCATGCTCCGGAATGTCATAAATATAAGCATATGCCTACACGGGATCAGCTGCTGTACTGAGTATCCTGAGATAGCAGGGCAGAACTGGTAACTGAGCCGGCTCTGCCGTTTTTTCTAACCTAACATTTTGTGCACAAACCTTAATTCCAAGGAGGCAGGTTATGACCCACTGCAGGCTTGTTTATTTCAAAAACGAACAGGAAATTAAAGCCATGCTCCGATCGATCGGTGCTGATCCTCCAGGTGTGCAGATCATGACACCCAAAAATTTATTTTATACCATCCTGGTCATGGAACTCCCACTCAAGGCCGCGTTGGTGCTCAAACAGGAAATGCTGGCCCGAGGAGGGGAGTGCGCTGTATCCCGCAATGTTGCCAGCCTGCAGGCTCAAAAAAGCAACGCACTGCTCAGCGGCACCAAACTACAATTTGCCAAGCTGATCAGAAAACTACGCGGGCAGTCCTTTGGCCTGAATAATCTGTCGCGGCAGCTGGCCCAGATTATTCAGGATAGCTGCAGCCGCCCGGCGGCCTTAAAATTTAAAAATGTAACCTACCCTCTGGGGGAAAGGACCCTGATCATGGGTATCCTCAACGTTACCCCCGATTCCTTTTCAGATGGCAGCAGGTATCACACTGTAGCGGAGGCCGTGGAGCAGGCCTTGCAAATGGTGGAGCAAGGAGCTGATATTATTGACGTCGGCGGGGAATCGACCCGACCGGGGTATGCAGAAATTAGTCTGACGGAGGAAATAGGCCGTGTTGTCCCGGTGATCAAAGCAATCCGGGATGCTTCCCCGATCCCCATTTCTGTTGATACCTATAAGGCCGCAGTTGCCCGGGCAGCCCTGGATGCCGGAGCGGATATGCTCAATGATATTTGGGGCGGCCTGAGAGACCCGGCAATTTTGGAAGTTGCAGCCGCTGCCGGCCTACCGGTTTGCCTCATGCATAACAAAGACAACACCCAATACGAGGATTTCCTCTCCGAGGTTATTGCTAATTTAAGAAACTGTACGGAAAGGGCTCTTGCAGCCGGCGTGGCTGCGGAGAATATAGTGCTGGATCCGGGGATCGGCTTCGGCAAGGATTTTGAGCAAAACCTGGAGATAATGCGCTGCCTGCAGGAGATCACCAGCCTTGGTTACCCGGTCCTCCTGGGAACTTCCCGTAAGTCAATGGTCGGCAAGGCCTTGGATTTGCCGGTGGAGCAAAGACTGGAAGGGACGGCGGCAACTGTCGCCTATGGTATTGCCCGCGGTGTGGAGATTGTGCGCGTACATGATGTTTTGGAGATGAGCAGGGTCGTGCGTATGACCGATGCCATCTGCAGGGGAGGGCGTACCTTTGCCGGATAAGTTAGTGTTAAAAGACATGCAATTTTATGCCTATCATGGTGCGCTCGCCGCCGAAAAAGAGCTTGGTCAGCGGTTTCAGGTTACTGTAAAAATATATTGCAACCTGCGTGCGGCAGCCAGCAGTGATCTTCTGGAAAAGTCGCTGGACTATGCAAAAATTTACCGGGAAGTTCAAAAAATAGTGGAAGGCCGGCGTTTTAACCTGCTGGAAGCGCTGGCGGAGGCAATCGCCGCACGAATTCTAGCCATGGGTGCGCGGGCGGTGCAGGTCAAAGTCAAGAAAATGCACCCGCCCCTGCCCGGCCAACTGGCCTATGCCGCTGTTGAGATTACACGTAGCGATGAAGATAGTGTCCGATATCCACAGGGAGACAAGTGAATTGTCGCAGAAAGCAAAGGGAACCATTCGAAATATCCGGATACAGCCTGTCTATTTAGGATTGGGGGGCAATGTCGGCGACACCCATTATTATTTGCGCCGGGCCGTTGCCCTGCTCGCTGCCCACCCGGAGATTAAAGTTGGACGTGTATCGCCCTTCCTGGAAACGGAGCCGTTGGGCTACCTGGAGCAGCCCAATTTTTTAAACGGCGTAGTGCAGATTACCACCTCCCTGACGCCTCCAGAATTATTAGCCGCCACGCAGTCCATAGAAAATAAGCTGGGCCGTATGCGCATGATCCGCTGGGGACCGCGCACGATTGATATTGATATTCTGCTCTATGGAGATCTAATCCTCGAAAGTGCCGACTTAACCATTCCCCACCCGCGTATGTTGGAAAGGGCTTTTGTCCTGCAGCCTCTGGCGATGATTGCTCCGGAGCTGCGCATTCCGGGATGCCCGGAAACAGTCTTCGCCCTCGCACAAAAATTCCAGCGTTAGATTACTCTCAATGGATGTCGGACCGTCTGCCGTGGGACAAGGGACCTGTCCGAGACCACTGAAAAAGCCCTGAATTGTCATCCTAAGCGTTCCTGAATTGTCATCCTGAGCGTTAGCGAAGGATCTTAAAGTTATTGAAGACATAAGATTCTTCGACTTCGTCTCAGCATGACAGACAAAAAACTATTGTTTTTCAGTGGTTTTGACCTGTCCCTGCATTCCGCTATTGCTTTCTGGAGACTACCGTTAGGGGGGCGAAATAAATGTCCAGGCTTTTTATGCCCCGCTCGGGAAAAGCTACTTTAATCACAGTATCCCCCGGTTTGGCTTCTACAACGACACCCCCGCCCCATTTTTTATGGAATACTTTATCGCCCAGTTTAAAATCTTTTTCAGGTTTCAGGTTATCCTCTTTTTCCCCGGCAGGCTTACCTGCAAAGACATATCTCACCGTTTTTTCTTTTTCCTTATTTTTGGAGTTATCGAGGTATTCCTCAGGGATTTCCCTTAAAAAACGTGAGGGTATTTTGTAACGGGTCTCACCGTACATGAATCTCCTCTTTACATAAGAAAGGTGCAGCTTTTCCTCTGCCCTGGTCATGCCGACATAGCAGAGCCTCCGCTCTTCCTCCATTTCATGCTCGCTGTCCAGCGAGCGAAAATGAGGGAAGGTCCCCTCCTCCAGCCCCATGATAAATACCACCGGAAACTCCAGGCCCTTTGCGCTATGCAGCGTCATTAAGACCAACTTGTCCTCCTCTTCAACATAGTCATCAATATCTGTAACCAGGGATACTTCCGCCAGAAAATCCTCCAGCGACCCATCAGGATTCCGCTGATCATAGAACGCAGTGACATTAAGAAATTCTGTTAAGTTATCGCGCCTGGTTTCGGCTTCTACAGTATCTTCGCGAAGAAGGACTTCCAGGTAACCTGTCTCATTTAAAATATACGAAGTAATATCTGTTACGGAGAAAGTCTCCAGTTCCTCTTCAAATTGTTCCAGCAATTTTTTAAAACCCTGTAACTTGTTTATAGCCCCTCCTGAAAGGCCGGGCACTTCATGAATAATAGAGAGTGCATCATACAAAGACATTCCCCTTTGCAGTATAAATTCCCCAATTTTTGCCTGGCTCGTCGAACCTATGCCTCTTTTGGGAACATTGATGATGCGCACAAGACTCAAATCATCATCCTTATTAACAAGAACTTTGAGGTAGGCCAGGATATCTTTGATCTCTTTTCTCTCATAAAATTTAGTTCCTCCAAATATCTGGTAGCTAATATTATTTCTAACCAGTTCCTCTTCGATCGCCCTCGACTGGGCATGTGCCCTGTACAGAACAGCCATATCCCCGTAGAGCA
>CAZQXY010000084.1:3952-8345 GCA_964597455.1 uncultured Desulfovibrionaceae bacterium | reverse complement strand
ACAAAGACACCCAAAGGTGATAGCGCGATCAGGTTCCCCCCAACGTTTACCAGGGCATTCCGTGGTGTGTTGATCGCAACATTAAAATAGCTCAATATTGTTTTGAAGGGTACGAGATTAAGAGAACAGATCCGGAATTCCCAGGATAATACCCCCCTGGCGTTTCTGTCGAAAAAAAGCAGTGTGGAGATAGCAACGGCATAGAGGATAAACAGCAGCCACATCATTTTTTTCGCTGTCTTCTGTCTTTCTGCCGCGTCTTTTTCCAGTATAACCAGCACAACCAGTTCGGCGAACAACAAAAACATGGGCAGCCCATAGATAAATAATTTCCCTTGATAGGACATATGGCTGTGAGTATGTATATCTACAAAAAAACCGAAGCCATAAGAAAGTGCTGTGTAAACTAACAAGGTCGTTGTTATGATCCGTTTTGCCGCTGCTGCCCCAGACCCGCACATTTTCACACCCCCTATCTTTTCATCCCAGGTTTTCAGGCCCAGGCAGTAGTAATGTCGATGATTGCCCGCAAAGCCTATCTACCCCCATATTCCGGAGATCTCTTTTCTGCAAATGAAGCCAGGGCTTCGGCCAGGTCTTCTGAGGGCACGATCATGGCGCTGCGCGCAGCAACATATTCCAGGCCGTCGGCGATGCTTTTGCCCCGGCAGTAATTGAGGACCTCTTTGACCCCCTGGACCGCCAGCGGCGCCTGGGCGGCGATCTCCAGGGCGAGTTCCTCGGCGCCCCGGAGCAATGATTCCTTATCGGGATAGATTTCGTTAACCAGGTTGACCTCCCGGGCTCGCTTTGCATCCATAAAGCGGGCTGTATAGGCCATCTCTCTGGTAATGCCCTGGCCCACGATATGGGGCAGGCGCTGCAGAACGCCCACATCGGCAATGAAGGCAAGGGCGGCTTCGCGCAGCGAGATCAGGGCATCTTCTGAGGCCAGGCGGATGTCACAGGCGGCCCCCAGATCGAGAGCGGCCCCGATACAGTAACCGTGAAAGGCACAGATCACCGGCTTGGTGCATTTTTCAACAGCGTTCATAGACTCCTGCAGGGGAAATATAGCTTTGTAGATCTGTGCAGTTCCTCTGGCGCTCCGGTCCCATTCAGCCAGCGCCGGAATCAGCGGAGCCATCCCCACCAGATCGATGCCGGCGGAGAAATCCCTGCCTTCGCCGGCAATGATCACCGCCCTGGTCTCTTCATCGGCATCCAGGGCGGCAAAAATGGGGATAATCTCCTTCCAGGCATCGGGGCCCATGGCATTTTTCTTTTCCGGGCGGTTGAGGAAAACCCAGGCCAGGGAATCCTTTTTCTCAACTTTGTAGAAACGGTACGGTGAGGTCATTATATTCCTCCTTAACACAGAATTTACGTTTGAAGCAGCAAAGGCCCCCTCCCCGCTTCACAACGATAACACCCTGTATTTAATTCCCCACAGGAGGAATATTTACCTTTTATTAAGCCCCTTTTATGGCTTCAATCCTCCACCTGTTTCATCATAAAGTCCAGCACATCCCCGTCAATATATCCATCATCGGCAATGCGCTCGTCAAAGTTCTCAGTGAGATAGTACTTCTTTAAAGCTGCCTGGTGCTCTTCTGTCCAGGCCCCGGGATATTCTCCCTGGAAGTAGTTCAGCTTGTTTAGAGCCCGGACAATGCTCTCCGCCCGACTGCCTTCTATTTTTACGGTTTTTTCCGGTTTGGTCCTGGTAAAGTAAAGCACATGGAGCCCATACAGCCTGATGAGTTCTTTGATAGGATCGGGGTGATCATCTACCCTTAAGTCAATATAGCGATCATTAAAGCCCCCGTAGCCGCCCTTCGGTTTAACCACCAGCAAAGCTGCCGACTGCTTGCCCCGGCTGTCCCCGCCGGCTGACTGGGCTGCATCGAGCGCCTGGAGCAGCCGGTAGGCCAGATCACCTGCGGTCTTTTCAAAGACCTCCGCCATCCGGGTCACCGTTGCCTCGCTCACCAGAATATTTCCCTGGCAGGCATAATTTTTTCCGATGACTCCACCGCACCAGGGAAAACATTCCCCTCCGGTAAAACTGGCTGCGTTGCCTCCGGCATCAACAATACCCACCTGGCGGTATTCCCTGTCGCTGTCGTCTGCCAGCATCAGATCGAGGGCTTCCTGGGGCGAGTGTCCTTTTTCCAAGAGCTCTATCCCCCGGGGACCAAAACTGGTATTAGCCCAGGATTGGGTGGCAACAGCGCCGACGCCGGCCTTAGCCCAGGGAACCGCAGCGCCCACAGCGATAAATTTAGACTGGACTGCAATACCCAATTCCTCGGTCTCAGGATCAGCAGCCACAATGGAAAATGTAGCGATGACATCCTCCGATTTCTTTGTTTTCATTTTAGCGATTACCTCCCGACAGCTATTGTTTTAACCTGGGATCCAGAGCATCCCGCAGGCCGTCACCCAGTAAGTTAAGCGATAAAACTACAACAAAGATGGCCATGCCGGGTAAAAGGGAAATATAGGGAGCCGCCCTTAAAAAGTCTTTTCCATCGCTGAGCATAACACCCCATTCCGCCATGGGCGGTTGGGCCCCCAACCCCAGAAAGCTCATTCCCGAGGCGGCCACAATCATCCAACCCACATCCAGAGTGGCGGCGACAATTATGGGTGAAAGAGCATTGGGCAGAATGTGCTTGAACAATATGCGCATATTAGAAGAGCCGAGGGCCCGCTGAGCTTCAATATACTCCTGCTCCCTCAATGAGAGCACGGTCCCCCGGACAATCCGGGCATAGTAAGGTATTCCCACGATAGAAATGGCAATCATGGCATTAAGCAATCCCGGGCCAAGTGCCGCAATAATGGCGATAGCCAGCAGAACGTAGGGAAATGCCATCAAAATATCGATAAATCTCATAGATAAAATATCAAATATGCCTTTGTAATAGCCGGCCACCAGCCCCATCAGGATACCGAAAAACATAGCGATGGATACCGCTATAAAACCTATGGCCACCGAGACCCTGCCGCCATAGAGAAGCCGGGTCAGCATATCCCGCCCCAGGTGGTCGGTGCCCAGGATGTGCCCCGGGGAACCGGGAGTCAGCAAACGGTCAACCATGTTGACATGGTTGGGTTCATAGCTTGTCAGCAAGGGTGCTGCAAGAGATAGCAGAATTACTGCAATGAGAACACAGCCCCCGGCTACGGCGGCTTTATCTCTTTTCAGGCGCCGCCACATCTCCTGTCTGGGATTTACCGGCTTCATTTCCCGATTTGCGGTGTCCATTTCCAGCCCAGGGGTTTCAATTTCCATCTCAGTCCGCATACTTTTTAGCCCCCGTCAATTATAAGAAATACGCGGATCAAGAAAAGCATAGACCAGATCCACGATGAGATTCACAAAAACGTATACAGTGGCCACGAAGAGAATGGTCCCCTGCACCAGGGGAAAATCCCGGGCCAGTATACCGTTGACCATAAGCGTACCTATACCCGGCCAGGAGAAAACTATCTCCAGCAGCACCGCACCGGACAGCAAAAAGCCGATTTGCATGCCGACCACGGTGATCACCGGGATCAGGGCATTCCTCAGGGCATGGCTGTATGTGACCACTCTTTCCGACAACCCTTTGGCTCTGGCGGTCCTGATGTAATCCTGCCGGATTACATCCAGCATGCTCGATCTGGTCATCCTGGCAATTTCTGCCATAGTCCCCGTAGCCAGGCTGAAACCGGGCAGGATCAAGAACTTTAGCGCAATTCCTGCGCCTGCCTGCCCGGGAGGATACATCCCCGATACAGGCAGCCAATTCAGCTTAAGGCCAAATATGATCTGCAGGATCAGCCCCAGCCAGAATACCGGCAGGCAAAAACCGATGAGAGCCATAAACATGAGGAGTCGATCCCACAGGGAATACTGCTTAGTCGCCGAGACAATTCCCGCCAGCAGGCCGAAAGTTACAGAAATAAAAGCGGCAAAAACAGTAAGAATAGCTGTAGCTTTAAATCTGGTCAAGACCAGCGGCAGCACTTCTCGCTTGTGCTGAATCGAGCGCCCCCAGTCTCCCTGTATGACATTGGTGATCCATTGTAAATATTGTTTGTGCAGAGGCAGATCCAACCCCAGCTGATGCCGCAGGGCTTCCAAAGCCTGCTGCGTAGCCTTCGGCCCCAAAATGATCAGCGCAGGATCACCCGGTGACAGATGGAGTATCAAAAAAACCAGGATGGAGACACCGATCAATACAGGGATTAGAGCCAGCAAACGTTTCAAGGTATATTTAAGCAAATCAGATCACCCTTAAGAAATGCCGGGTGCACGCGAGCGCCGCATACACCCGGCACCTGGATTACTCGATAGTTACTTTGTCAAAACGGAAGACCCCGGTGGGATGGAGTTCAAATC
>CAZQXY010000084.1:0-3942 GCA_964597455.1 uncultured Desulfovibrionaceae bacterium | reverse complement strand
CCTTGATCTTCTTTTTCATAGCCACAATCTGAGTTTCGTGATCAACCACGATCAGAGGAGAATCTGCGGCGATAAGTTTCTGCGCCTGATGATAAAGCTCCACTCTCCGATCGTGATCCGAAGTGGTCCTGGCTTCATTGAGCAGCCTGTCCACTTCCACATTCTTGTAAAAAGCATCGTTGAATCCGTCTTCAGGCCACTGCTCCCCGCTTAACAGAATATAGAGGAAGTTATCCGGGTCACCGTTGTCTCCCAGCCAGGAGAGCTCGTGCATGAGAAATTCGTTCTTGTCAACAGTCTTGAATGACTCATCCAGGAAGGTGCCCCAGTCAAGCTGGAGGATCTTGGTCTTCATGCCCACTGCCTCCAGGTCAGACTGGATTGCTGTAGCCATGGTTACGGGCTGCTGCATTCCTGAACCTGATTTAGGCACATGGAAGTCGATGACCTGGTCAAAGTCATACCCCGCTTCTTCCAACAGCTGCTTGGCTTTTTCAGGGTTGTAGCTGTAATCCTGAACATCATCGGTATAGCCCCAGATCAGCGGCGGCAGCAAGTTCTTGGCCAGCACTCCTGTACCTTTCAGGATATTGTCTACAATTGCGGCCTTGTTGATGGCATAGCTAGCCGCCTGCCGTACCCGTATGTCATTGAAGGGGGCCTGCTGACAGTTAAGCGAAAGGTACCAGGTATGCATCCCCGGCTGTTCCACAACAAGGAGATCCGCATTGTCTTTCAGGCTCTGTAGATCATCGGGCAAAATTCCCACAATGAAGTCAACACTACCCGCTTCCAGCTCTGTAAGGCGGGTCTGATCCTCAACAATGGGGCGGAAGATGAGCTTGTCTACCTGTGGGGCTCCTCTCCAGCAATCTTCAAACTTCTCCAAAATTACCTCTACCCCCGGATCCCAACTGACAAACTTGAAGGGGCCGGTACCCACAGGATTCTGGGAGATATCCTTGCCGTGTTCTTTGATCGCATCGGGGCTAACAATAGCCGCTGCATGCATGGCGATATTGCCCAGGAAGGGTGCAAAGGGTTCACTCAACACTACTTTAACAGTATCCTCGTCAACCACAACAACTTCCTTAACCATACCCAGGGTGAAATCAGCGTAGGCAAAATCTCCCGTATCATGATAGGGATGAGCGGGATCAATTTGCCGCTCGAAGTTAAATTTTACCGCCTCTGCATCGAAGAGGGTCCCATCATGGAACTTAACCCCCTGGCGCAGTTTAAAGGTGTATTCCAGTCCGTCGTCGGAAACGTCCCACTCTGTGGCCAGACCCGGTTCCAGCTCGGTGCTGCCATCTTTAAATCTGAGCAGGCTGTCATACATCTCCATACAGGTCCTGCTGGAATTGTAGTCAGTTATCTGTGTAGGATCCAGGCTGGTGGGCTCGGCCTGCAGGCCAATGATGATGGTGTTGCCGCCATCAACCGCTTCCCCACCGGGGCCGCACCCGGCTATGGCCAGGACAGCCAGAGCCAGGATTAATAAAACGGATAGTTTTCTCACTTTCTTTTCATTCCTCTCTAAAGTATTAACCCCTTCTGCAACGCCATAATTAAACCGACTTTGATTAATGGACATCCCCCCTTATTAAATGACAGGCCACAAAATGCCCCACGGAATGTTCTCTCAGTTCGGGCTCTTCCCGGGTGCACCGTTCCAAGGCCACCGGACAGCGCGCGGCAAAGCGGCAGCCAGGAGGTGGATCGATAGGGCTTTGGACATCACCGCTGAGAAGAATACGCTCCCTTTTAAGCTTGGGATCGGGGATCGGGATGGCTGATAAAAGGGCCCTGGTATAGGGATGCAGGGGATTGCGGTAAAGTTTTTCGCTATTCGTTATCTCTACAAGCTTGCCCAGATACATTACCCCGACCCTGTTGCTCACATGCTTGACCACATTCAGCCCGTGAGCGATAAACAGGTAAGTGAGACCAAATTCTTGCTGCAGATCTTTTAACAGGTTCAGCACCTGGGATTGAATGGAAACATCCAGGGCCGATACCGGCTCATCACAAACAATAAGTTCGGGTTCCACAGCCAAAGCCCGGGCGATGCCCACACGCTGGCGCTGGCCGCCGCTGAATTCATGAGGATAGTGGTTGATATAGTAAGAGCTTAAACCCACATACTCTAATAGCTGTCTAACTCTTTTTTGGATACCGTTCCCCCGGGCCAGGTTATGCACAAAAAGAGGTTCGGCAATAATGTCTCCAATGTTCATCCGCGGGTTGAGGGATCCATAGGGATCCTGAAAAATGATCTGCATCTTTCGGCGCAGTGCTTTTCTTTTTTCACCGGTAAAATTGTAGATATTCTGATTTTCAAAAAATACTTCTCCCCCGGTGGGGGGCAGTAAATTTATTATCAACCTGCCCAGCGTTGACTTGCCGCAGCCGCTTTCGCCCACCAGCCCCATGGTTTCGCTGCGGGATAAACTGAAAGTTACCCCGTCCACAGCCTTGAGCCATGAGGGCTTCTGTCCTATAAAACCCTTCTGAACGGGAAAATATTTTTTTATGTTTTTAACCTTCAAGTAAGAGTCACTATGCATAGTTAATGCCCTCCGGGTAATGACACCTGATGAGATGCCGCTCACCGCAGAGCAGCAGATCAGGCTGTTCAACTTTGCATCGCTGCGTAGCTTTGCCACACCGCGGAGAAAAACGACAGCCGGGAGGAAATGATATGGGGTTGGGAACAACTCCTTCAATGACTGCCAGTTTTTCCTGTTTAATATCTAGGCGGGGTATAGACTGCAGCAAGCCGGCCGTGTAAGGATGCCCGGGGCTCTCAAAGATGGTCTCCGCGCAGGCGTACTCTACAATCTGCCCAGCGTACATAACCGCCACCTCCGAAGCCATTTCCGCTACCACTCCCAGATCATGAGTGATTATTAATATAGCGGTTCCGAATTCCTCCTGTAACTTCCTCATCAAATCAAGGATCTGCGCCTGAATGGTCACATCCAGGGCAGTGGTAGGTTCATCGGCGATGAGCAATTCCGGGTTACAGGCAAGAGCCATGGCGATCATGACCCGCTGGCGCATACCCCCGCTGAGCTGATGGGGATAGTTCTTGATCCGCTCCTGGGCAGCCGGAATCCCCACCAGGTGAAGGAGTTCAACTGACTGTCTTCTAGCTTCTTCTTTGCCCACCTTGCGGTGGACGGCAATTACCTCTCCAATTTGCCGACCGATCCTAAAAACCGGGTTCAGCGAGGTCATCGGTTCTTGAAAAATCATCGCTATGCTGTTTCCCCTGATACTGCGCATATCTTTTTTAGGCAGGCTCAACAAATCCCGGTTTTGAAAGTGTACACTTCCGGATACTATTTTACCGGGCGGCTGGGGAATAAGCTGCATAATGGAGGAGGCCAGGATGCTCTTCCCCGAACCCGATTCACCCACAATAGCCAGGGTTGTACCAGATTTGACCCGCAGGTCCACACCATCAACAGCCTTGACCACGCCCGCATCGGTATAAAAATATGTTTTGAGGTTCTCTATATTTAACAGCACCTGTTCCACCAGCCGGGCCTCCGCATTTCTAGTAATTCAATACATCTGCCGATAAATACCTTCTATCTTCCACGATCGTTGTTCTTTTCCTGCCACATCGGGATATTACGGTCCATTATACATAAAAGAAGCCGCCCGGGAAAGGAGATCCTCCGGGCTTCCGGGCTTTACTCCCGCGGTGGGATCGGCGGGATCAAGACGGGATCAATTTCGGGCTTCCGTCAAAAATTTTATGGTATAATGGGAACCGGCATTTTTCGCATAGACGGGGCCATGATGCAACAGGGTTTTGCTAAAAAGAAGGATTTTTCAGAACAGAAAGGGCTGCTATGGAAATTACACTCGGTTTACTCGATTGGGCCATTATTTTTATCTACCTGGCGGCCGTCATTGCCGTGGGTCTTT
>CAZQXY010000083.1:6855-8383 GCA_964597455.1 uncultured Desulfovibrionaceae bacterium | reverse complement strand
TTTTAAAGAGGAATCCCAGGCGGCAACCCCCAGGACCCTCCCTCCGGCAGTCACGGTTTTATTACCTTCAAAAGCAGTCCCGGCATGAAAAACCATCGTCTTGTTAAGATCTGATACTTCGTTAAGCCCCTGAATCTCTTTCCCTTTTTCGTACTTTCCGGGATAACCCCGGGAAGCCATTGTAACACAAACAGCGGCATCCTCCAACCAACGGGGAGAAGCCACGGCAGAAAGATTGCCCCTGGCAGCTTCATAGAGCAAGGGGCATAAATCAGAGCCGAGTCGCGGAAAGAGCACCTGCGTTTCCGGATCCCCGAAGCGAACGTTAAATTCAAGTACTTTGGGACCGTCAGCGGTAAGCATCAATCCCCCGAAAATCACTCCCCGGTAGGAGATACCTTCCTTTATCAGGCCGCTAATCAATGGCTGAAACACTCTTTCTTCCACTATTTTCGCCAGTTGTTCCGTTAATACCGGCGCAGGGGAATAAGCCCCCATACCGCCCGTGTTTGGCCCCCGGTCTCCTTCATAGATAGCTTTGTGATCTTGAACGGAAGGCAGAGTTATGTATGATTTGCCGTCGGTAATTGCAAAAACGGATACTTCATCACCCTCAAGGTATTCCTCAATGACAATATTTTTACCCGCGCTTTGGAAAACCTTCTCTTCCATGATGAGGCGGACCGCTTTCTTTGCTTCGCTGTAATTTTGGGCAATGATAACACCTTTACCGGCAGCAAGCCCATCAGCTTTTACTACCAGAGGATATGCAGCTTTTTGCAGGTAGTTATAGGCTTCTGCAGCATCATGAAAAACTGCATATGCAGCGGTGGGAATACCGTATTCCAGCATAAATTGTTTTGCCCAAACCTTGCTTCCCTCTAAACGTGCTCCCTCTTTGCAGGGGCCGAAAATCAACTTCCCATGTTTGTAAAACAGGTCGGCTATTCCGGCCGTAAGGGGTGCCTCCGGGCCAACCACTGTGAGATGGACTTCATTTTCCCGGACAAAATCCAGTATCTTTTCTATTTCTTCCGCTTCAATGGGGACGCACTCGGCCAGGGATGCGATCCCCGCATTACCCGGTGCACAGTAGATCTTTTCAACCTCCGGGCTCTGGGAAAGCTTCCAGACCAGGGCATGCTCCCGGCCTCCGCCGCCCACGATACAAACGCGCACTATGAAAACCTCCCCGGTTTCAAGGTTTAATTAATTAATGTTTAAAATAACGTTTCCCTGTAAAGAACATCGCGATCTTATATTTCTCACAGGTTTCAATTACTTCCCCGTCACGGGTGGAACCACCCGGCTGGATGATCGCTGTTACTCCCCCGGCCGCCGCTATTTCTACACCGTCCTTAAATGGGAAATAGGCATCCGAGGCAAGCACACTCCCTTTTATATTTTCCCCCGCCTGTTTTGCGGCTATTTCCACAGCTGACACGCGGCTCATCTGCCCTGCTCCGATGCCCAGGGTTTGTTGGCGCTTGGCGATGACAATTGAGTTTGATTTCACGTGTTTGACAAC